>JAJYVM010000118.1 GCA_021792015.1 Bacillota bacterium
CGATCCCCGTGGGGGCCACGCGCTGCCCGCAGTGCACCTCGGAGCTCCCGGCCTGAAGCATTGGACGCCGGAGCCACGGATGGCGAAGGCCACGGATGGCGAAGGCCACGGATGGCGAAGGCCACGCGTGATGCGTTCGGCGTTACGCCCGCGTCGCGATGTCCGCACCCAGCGCCCGCAGCCGCTGGTCCAGGCACTGGTAGCCCCGCGCCAGGGCGTCGGCGCCGCCGATGGTGCTCTCCCCGTCCGCGGCCAGGGCGGCGATCAGCAGGGCGGCGGCGCCGCGCAGGTCGGGCGCGGCCTTGAGCGTGGCGCCGCGCAGGCCGGGCACGCCGGTGATCGTCGCGTACCCCGGCTCGATCTGCACCTGGGCCCCCAGCTTGCCCAGCTCGCCCACCACACCGAAGCGGTCGGGGAACACGGTGTCCACGATGCGGCAGGTGCCCGTGGCGCGCAGCAGCCAGGCCAGGGCCGGGCTCTGGAGATCGGTGGGGAAGCCGGGGAACGGGTCGGTGGTGATGTCCACGGGCTGCGGGCGGCCGCTGGCGCGCAGGCGCACCGCACCCGGCGCGACGGCCAAATCGCAGCCGCCGCGCCCCAGCACCTCCAGCAGGGCGGCGAGGTGGTCGGGCCGCGCGCCGTCCACCGTCACATCGCCCCCGGCCGCGGCGGCCGCCAGCAGGTAGGTGCCCGCCTCAATGCGGTCGGGGATGAGTGTCAGGTCCGCCCCACCCAGCCCGGTCACGCCGTGGATCAGCACCGTGGGCGTGCCCGCGCCGGCGATCCGGGCGCCCATCGCGTTCAGGAAGTCCGCCAGCTGCACGACCTCCGGCTCGCGCGCCGCGTTGCGGATGACTGTCATGCCGTCGGCCAGGGTCCCAGCCAGCATCATGTGGTGGGTGGCGCCCACGCTGGGCATGGGCAGCGCGATCTCCGCGCCGCGCAGGCGGTCGGCGCGGCAGACGATGCGGTCGCCGGCCTCCTCGATGCGGGCGCCCATGGCGCGCAGGCCGGCCAGGTGAAAGTCGATGGGCCTGTCTCCGATGTCGCAGCCGCCGGGGGAGGCGGTGCTGGCCTCGCCGAAGCGCGCCAGCAGGGGGCCGAGCAGGATGACGGACATGCGTAGCCTGCCGGCCAGCGCCGCCGGGATCGCGGAGGTCGTCAGCGTGGGCTCGATGGTGTAGCCCGGCCCGACGCGCGCGCCCAGGTGGCGCAGCAGGTCGGCGACCGCCGCGACGTCGCTGAGCTCAGGAACGTTGCGGACGGCGCAGGTGCCGCCTGCGACCGTGCTCGCCAACAGGATGGGGATCGCCGCGTTCTTGGCCCCCGAGACGGAGAGCCGTCCATGAAGCGGCCTGCCGCCGCGGATCGTGTACGTGGCCATTTCGGGCCATGATATGCGCGCTCAGCGGGCCCGCGCTTTCGACCGGGTGGCGCGCGGCGCGGCGTCGCCGCGTCGCGCTTCCAGCTCCACGATCAGGTCGCGGAGCTCGGCCGCGCGCTCGAACTCCAGCTGGCGGGCGGCCTCGCGCATCTCCTTGCGGGCCCTCTCGATCGTGGCGGCCAGCTCGCGGGCGCTCATCTTGCGGTGGCGCTCGGCGGCCACCTCGACCTCCCCGTCGTCGCCCCGGGCGGCGTGCGTGGCCTCCAGCACGTCGCGGACCGGCTTGACGATGGTGGTCGGCGTGATCCCGTGCTCGCGGTTGTGCGCCGCCTGGATTTCGCGGCGGCGGCGGGTCTCGCCGATGGCGGCCTCCATGGAGCCGGTCATGCGGTCGGCGTACAGGATGACCATGCCCTCGGCGTTGCGGGCGGCGCGGCCCATCGTCTGGATGAGCGAGCGCTCCGAGCGGAGGTAGCCCTCCTTGTCGGCGTCGAGGATGGCCACCAGGCCGACCTCGGGCAGGTCAAGGCCCTCGCGCAGGAGGTTGATGCCGACCAGGACGTCGAAGGCGCCGAGGCGCAGGTCGCGGACGATCACCATCCGCTCCAGCGTATCGATCTCCGAGTGCAGATAGCGCACGCGGATGCCCAGCTCGCGCATGTAGTCGGTCAGCTGCTCGGCCATCTTCTTGGTCAGGGTGGTCACCAGCACGCGCTGGCCGCGGGCCAGCCGCGCGCGGACCTCGCCCATCAGGTCGTCGATCTGGCCCCGGATCGGGCGGACGACGACCTCGGGATCGAGCAGGCCCGTCGGGCGGACGATCTGCTCCACGATGCGCTGGGAGCGGCGCCGCTCGTACTCCGCGGGCGTGGCGGACACGTACAGGGTCTGTCCGACCCGCTCCTCGAACTCGGCGAAGGTGAGCGGCCGGTTGTCCAGGGCCGAGGGCAGCCGGAAACCGTAGCGCACCAGCTCCAGCTTGCGGCTCCTGTCGCCCTCGTACATGGCCCCGATCTGCGGCACGGTCTGGTGCGACTCGTCGATGATGCAGAAGAAGTCCTTCGGGAAGAAGTCCAGCAGCGTGTACGGCGGCTGGCCGGGCGCGCGGCCGGTCAGGTGGCGCGAGTAGTTCTCGATGCCGCTGCACGATCCGACCTCGCGCATCATCTCCAGGTCGTAGCGGGTGCGCTGCTCCAGGCGCTGCGCCTCCAGCAGCATCTCGTTGCCTTTGCCGCGCAGCTCGGCCAGGCGCTCCTCCAGCTCGGCCTCGATCGACACGACGGCGCGCTCCATCTTCTCGCGGGCCGTGACGTAGTGGGTGGCCGGGTAGATGGCGACGTGGTCGCGGGTGCCGAGGATCTCGCCCGTCAGGGTGTCGATCTCCGAGATGCGCTCGATGCGGTCGTCGTAGAGCTGCACGCGGATGGCGCGGTCGGTGGAGGCGGCGGGGTAGACCTCGATGACGTCCCCCGCCACCCGGAAGTGGCCGCGCTCCAGATTGAGGTCGTTGCGCCTGTACTGGATGTCGACCAGCTTGCGCAGGATCTCCTCGCGGCGGCGCTGCTGGCCGAGGCGCAGCGACACCACCAGGTCGCGGTAGTCCTCGGGCGAGCCCAGGCCGTAGATGCAGGACACGCTGGCGACGACGATGACGTCCCGGCGCTCGAAGAGGGCCGTCGTGGCGCTGTGCCGGAGCTTCTCGATCTCCTCATTGCGCAGCGTGTCTTTCTCGATATAGGTATCAGTCGCGGCGATGTACGCCTCGGGCTGGTAGTAGTCGTAGTAGCTGACGAAGTACTCGACCGCGTTGTCCGGAAAGAACTCCTTGAACTCGCCCGCCAACTGGGCCGCCAGGGTCTTGTTATGGGCGATGACGAGGGTCGGCCGCTGGAGGCGCTCGATGGTCCAGGCCATCGTGGCGGTCTTGCCGGATCCGGTGACGCCGAGGAGCACCACGCCCCTGGCGCCGTTCGCGAAGGCATCCGCGATGTCGCGAATGGCGCGGGGCTGGTCGCCAGCCGGCTGGAAGGTGGCGGACATGCGGAAGGAGGCCGTCAAGGTCACTCCCGGCGACATTATAGCACCGGGCCAGGGCCGCTCCCCGGAGCTCGCGCCGGAGGCGATCGAGGCGCAGGCACCGGCGGAGGCGGGCCCAGCGGCTTCCAAGCCCCGGGCCAAGCCGAAGCCCAGGACGGGGGCCGCCAAGGCCTCGCGCACCCGGACGGCCTCGCTCGCCGCGCCCCCCGCGGCTCCGGCGGCCTCTGCGGCTGCGGCTGCAACTGCGGCTGCGGCGCCGGCGGCCGCCCAGGCCACCGCGTCCAAGGGCGGCGCGGAAGAGGCGCCCGCGGCGGAGGCGGCCGATCCCGGCGCCGCGCGCCGTAACTTCTTCCGCCTCGACGTCTTCGACGTGCAGGTGCGCTTCGAGCTGGAGTCCATCGGCGGGGAGACCCCTGACCCCACCACCATCGCCGGCATTCTGGCCGATGTGAGCGCCGGCGGGCTGCGCCTGGCCGCGGGCACGGACGCCGGACCCATGCCGAACTGGCCCGTCTCGGCGGAGGTCTTCGGCCACATCCAGTTCTCCCTGCTGGAGGACGAGCCGGCCTTTGTCCTGCCGGGGCGGCTGGTGCGCCGGGTCGAGACGACCTCCGGCTTCGAGCTGGCCTTCTCCTGGCAGGACCCGCCGCAGCCCGAGGTCGACCGGCTGGTCCATGACCTCTATCAGTTGGAACTGCGCCGGCGCGCCTCGATCCCTGATGACAAGCGGTCGAAGCACCCCAAGCCGGGTGCGGCCCACGCGGGCGCCAGCCACCGCCAGCCCGTCCTCATCGGCGCCGCGCTCGGCCTGGCTGCGGCCGTCGCCGTGTACGAGACCATGGCCATGGCCGCGGTCGCCCCGGTGCTCGGCGTGGCGGCGGTCATCCTCGCCGCGGCCTACCTCATCGTGGGCGCGTAGCGCGCCCATCCTCGCTGCGTCCCGCAGCATCGCACCGGCGTCCCGCAACGCCGCTCCCGCGTCCCGTCAGCGCCGCACCTGCGTCCCGCCGCGTCTCACCCGCGCCGCGCGGCGTCGCACCTGCGTCGCCTTGCGCCGCCCGGCCCCGGACCCCGCTCGGCTCGCCACGGGTCAGGGCCGCATGCGCCGCAGCCGCAGCCGCTCCAGCCAGCCGACCACGGCCAGGGCCGGACGCCGGCGGGTCATGTCCGCGTGGGCCGGGTCTTCCGGCTCCGGCACGGGGATGACGCCAAGATCGCCAAGGCCGCCGCGGTGCCGGTTCCACTCGACCTCGCGGCCGTCGACGTCCAGGGCCAGGAAGAACGAGGCCGAGCCGACCGCCTCGGCCAGGCCGGCGCGATCCGTGACCGGGGCGCCGTTGACGGCCGCGATCACCTGCCCGCTCTTCAGGCCGAGCCGCTGCGCCGGGGAGTCCGGCAGGACGTCGAGGATGCGCACGCCGCCCTCGGCCTTGGTGAAGTACGGCTTGCCGCGCAGCTCGCTGCCGCCGCCGTGGCGCGCCAGCAGTTCGTGGGCGCCGGCGGCGAAGAGCGCCCCGAGCCACAGCCATGCCGGATCGTGGCTGCCGAGGACCGCCAGAACCAACAGCACGGACGAATAGAGCAGAAGCAGCAGCGACGTGGTGCCGCTCTTGCGCCCGGCAGGGCGGGTGAGGGCGATGTCCGCATAGCCGAGCCCGGCGGCGATGGGCAGCAGCACGTAGAGGGCGCTGCTGGCCAGGGCGCCGGCGACGGGCGGCACGAGCGGCCACCAGGCCGGCGTGGGGATGTTGCCCGCGGCGGCGCCGGCATGCAGGCCCGGCACGAAGAGCACGATCACCAGCGGCACCGGCCAGAAGCGCTGCACGAAGAAGCCGCCGACCGTCCCGTGCTCCTTGGTGCGCACGTAGAGCGGCGTCACGATCTTCTCGGGGTCCAGGCCGACCAGCACGCCCTCCACCAGGTGCAGGACCGCCACCAGGCCGAGCAGGCCGGCGGCGTGCACCGGCGGCCAGCCGAAGATCAACTTGGCGAAGATCAGGGCGCTCCCCGCGTACGCGAAGCAGAGCAGGCGCGGGTCGATCAGCAGCAGCAGCAGCGCCAGCGGCCACACGTACAAGATGTCCGTGGTGCCGAGCGGGATGCCGAGCAGGGTGATCAGCAGCGTGCCGGCGATCCCGGCCACCGCCCCGTAGCCGATGGCGGTGAGCGTGCGCCGCAGGGGCGGGTTGAGCGGCCGCCCGTAAAGGGCCGCCTCAAGCCCGGCCGCACGGCGCGCCTGCCAGTACACGAACAGGGCGACCAGCCAAAAGAAGTACCCGACCAACGGGTTGAGCAGCTGCGGCAGCTGGCGCAGCGAGGCGCCGGCGATCTGCAGCAGCGACGACAGCGTCGCCTGGCTCAGCGGCTACCGCCCTCCCATCTCACTCTGCAGCACAGAGAGGGCCTTGGCCATCTGCGGGTCGACTGCCCCTGTGTCCTGGCTCGGGTCGCCGATGATGTTCGGGGAGACGCCCTTCGGGAATGGGACGACGTAGTTCGGCGTCAGGCCCTTCTTGTTGATGTCGCGGCCCTTGGGCGTGTAGTAGTGGGCGACCGTGATCTTGAGGCCGGTGTTGCCCTGCATCGGGTAGATGCGCTGCACGATGCCCTTGCCGAAGGTCTGCGTGCCGATCAGGGGCGCCAGGCCCCGGTCCTGGATGGCGCCGGACAGGATTTCGGCCGCCGACGCGGTGAAGCCGTTCACCAGCACGACCATCGGCACCCCGAGGCTGGTCCCGTTGGTGATCGTGTAATTCTGGCGGTGGCCCCGGCGGTCGACCAGGTACGTCAGCAGGCCATTCGGCATCAGGTACGAAGCCACGCCCAGCGCGGAGTCCACGAGCCCACCGGGGTTGTTGCGCAGGTCGAGGACCAGGCCCTTCATGCCGTCCTTCTTCAGCGTCGCGAGGGCCGTCTTGACCTGGTCAGGCGTCGTCTCCGTGAACTGATTGATGTTCAGGTAGCCGATGCCGCCCGGCAGCATGGCCTCCGTCGCCGTCGGGACGATGACGGTGGCGCGCGTGAACGCGAAGGTCAGGCGCTGGCTCTGGCCCGAGCCCGTCACCGGCCGCTCGACCGTGACGGACACCTGCGTGCCCGGTGTGCCGCGGATCAGGTTGCTGGCACTCTGCAGGGGCGCTCCGACGATCGACTTGCCGCCCACGGCCACGAGCACGTCGCCGGGCTGCAGCCCGCGCGGGGCGCCCGCCGGCGCGCCCTCGTACGGGGTGTCGGCGGCCGGCGTGCCAGCAAACGTGCGGAACACGACGATCGACGTCCCCTGGTTCTCCACCTCGACGCCGATGCCGCCATACTGCCCGCTGGACTGCTGGTTGAACGCCCGGTAGGAGGTCGCGTCAAAATACTGCGAGTAGGGGTCGCCCAGGGCCGCGATGGCGCCTGAGATCGCCCCGTCGACCATCTTGTTCAGGTTGGGCTTGGTCACGTAGTTCTGGCGCGTGAGCGCGATGGCCTGCAGGAAGCGCGGGAAGGAGGGCTGGGCCTCGAGGGCCTGCAGCGTCGCGTTGCTCGCCAGCTGGCCGCGCTCGAAGTAGGTCGTCGCCCCGAAGGTCACCACGGCCGTGATCAGCACCGTCGCAACCGTCCGCACCCAAGCCGGCCGACCCGGCCGCCGCCCGCCAAAGCCCGGCCCCTGTGCGTCCAACGCGCCACCGCCTTACACGTCCCGCGTGCGCGCACGCGCGGTGCACGCCGTGGACAAGTCAGAGCGCCCGCGCAAAGGGCCGGGTCCCCCCGGCCCCCCGCCTCGTGCGGTTGATTATACATCGGGCCTTTCGGCCTCACCACCAAGCCGCCGACCCCTTGCGCGGCGCATGCCGTCGTCGCCCCGGCGCGGGGCCTGCGCGGCACCCTGGTCAGGCCCTCCCCGCCTCCGCCGCCAGCACCTCGCGGTAGAGGGCCTCGTAGCGCGGCACGACCCGCGCTGCGCCGAAGGCGGTGACGGCGCGGTGCCTGGCCTGGCTCGCCATGGTCGCGTGTGTGGCGGGATCGGCCAGGCGCAGGCAGGCGGCCGCCATGCCCTCGATGTCGCCCGGCGGGCAGAGCCACCCGGTCCGGCCGTGCTCGATCACCTCCGGCAGGCCGCCGACGCAGGTGGCGACCACCGGCACCTCGCAGGCCATCGCCTCCAGCGCCGCCAGGCCGAAGCTCTCCGTCTCGGAGGGCAGCAGGAACACGTCGGCAACGGAGAGCAGGGGCGCCACATCCTCATGCATCCCGAGGAAGTGGACGCGGTCCGCCACCCCGAGCTCACGGGCCATGCGGTGGGCCGCCGCGACTTCCGGCCCGTCGCCCAGCATCAGGAGCACGGCCGGGCGCGCCCGGGCCACGGCGGCGAACACCCGCACCACGTCCGGGATGCGCTTGACCGGCCGGAAGTTGGAGGCGTGCAGCAGCACGAGATCGCCAGGCGCGGCAAGGCTCGCGCGCAGGGCCGGGTCGCGGTGCGGCCGCATGCTCACAGGATCCACGAAGTTCGGGATGACCCGCACATGGTCAAGTCCGAACCGCTCGCGTGCCGCCGCCGCCAGGCTGGCGGAGACGGCCGTCACCGCGTCGCACTTGCGCAGGCTCCAGGCCAGGGCCGGGGCGATGGTCTCGTCGTCGCCCAGCTGCGTGACATCGGTACCGTGCAGGGTGACCACCACGCGCAGCGGGGCGGGCGCCACCATGGCCGCCGCCGTCACGGCCGCGAAGGCGTGCGGCACCGCGTAGTGGACGTGGACGACCTCCACGCCCTCATACCGCGCCACCTCCACGATCTTCGTGGCCAGCGCCATCTCGTAGGGCGCGTGCACGAGGAGCGGGTGGCTGGGCAGGTCGACCTCGTGAAAGAAGACGTTGGGCGGAAAGCGGGGCAGCCGCAGGGGCGGCTGATAGGAGACGACGTGGGCGATGCTGCCGCGCCTTCCCAGCTCGCGCGCCAGCTCCGTGGCAAGCACCCCGCTGCCGCCCTGGGTCGGATGGCAGACCAGGGCCACGTGCAGGGGCCGACGGGCACTCTGCGGACGGGCCTTGGGCGCTGCTGCGGCGGCATCCCCGGGCGCCTCGGGTCCTTCGGCCATCGGCCCACCCCCCGCCGCCCAGTGTGCACCCATCCGCCAGGGTGCGCCATGCGCCGACCACTGGCTCGGGCGCGCGGGTCGAGCGGAACGGCGGGAAGGCAGCGGGCGTCACGACGACGCTGCCGTCGTCGACGTCAACCACCACGCGGTCGCCCGGGGCAATCCCAAGTGCATCCCCGACGCCCTTGGGGATCACCAGCCGGCCTTTGGGACCAACCCGCGCCAGCGGCACACGGCATCACGCGGCCACATGGTGTCACACCGCGCCAACGTGGCACGGCTGCGATCAGGCGCCGGAAGGCCGAGCCGGCGGCATCCTCCGGCACCCTGAACCCGGCCGTGCCTAGACGCGCAGGAAACGGCGCAAGGAGAGCGTGCTTCCCGCCGCGCCCAATATCAGGCCGAGGAGCACGAGCCAGCCCGTCAGCTCCGGCAGCAGGGGCTGCCGCGCCAGGATCGGCACGAACGGCAGGTCGTGCGCGATGCGGTTCACCAGGGCGGTGTAGCCCCACCAAGCCACCCCGGAGGCGGCGCCGGCGCCAAGCAGGCCGAGGATGGCCCCTTCCATCAGGAAGGGCCAGCGGATGAAGCTGTCGGTCGCCCCGACGAGCTTCATGATCGCGATCTCCTCCCGCCGGGCGAACACGGCGACGCGGATGGTGTTGGCGATCAGCACGATCGTGGCCAGGGCCAGGGCGCCCACCAGCACGAGGCCGGCCGTGCGCAGGGCGTCGGTGAGGGCGAACAGCCGCTGGACAACGGCCTGTTTGTAGTCGGCGTGGGCGACGCCCGGCAGCTTGCCGACAGCCTGCGCGACGCCGTCGACCTGGCCCGGGTTGGCGACGTGGATGTCGACGCTGTCGGGCAGGGGGTTGTTGGCGGCCACGGAGTTCAGCAGGTCCTGCTGGTCGCCGAACTGCTTCTTCAACTGGTTCAGGGCCTGTCCCTTGGTGACGTACTGCGCCGAGGAGACACCGGGGATGGCCTCGATCTGCTGCATGAGGGTCGACTCGCCCGCCCGGTTGAAGTTGGTCTGCAGGTAGGCGACGATCTCCACCTGCGCGTCCAGGACCTTCCCCATGTGCGAGACGTTGAGGCCGAGGACGACGAACAGCGACAGCACCAGCAGCGAGATGGCCACCGTGCTCGCGGAGGCGATGCTCATCAGGCCGTTGTCGCGGATGCTGGAGGCGGCCTCGCGCACGAAGTGCATCCAGGTCCGCACCTTCAAGATGGGAAACCCTCCTCAGCAGCCACCTGCGCGCGCC
>JAJYVM010000119.1 GCA_021792015.1 Bacillota bacterium
GACGCCGCGGATCGTGAGATCGCCGATGGCCTTGAAGGCGCCCTCGCCCTGGGACTCAACCCGCTTGCTCTTAAAGCCGATGGTGGGGTGATTGGCAACGTCGAAGAAATCGGGGGACTTCAGGTGGTTGTCGCGCATGTCCTGCCGGGTGTTGACGCTGGCGGCGTCGATCGTGGCGTCGACCTCCGTCAGCTTACCGCCCGCGATCCCGACGGTGGCCTCGAACTTCTCGAAGCGCCCGCGAACCGAGCCGACTCCCATGTGGCGGACGGAGAAACCCACGTGGCTGTGAACCGGGTCGACCTGCCATGCCATGCTGATCGCCTCCCAGATATGTTGTGCCCAGAGTCAATCAACCATATAGCGCTATGAATAGTCAAGCGCTTTGCCGCAGCCTTGTTGCGGTGGCCCCTCTTCATGTAAAATGGCGCCGTGGAGCAGCGGGAGTTCTGCCCTGTCCACGCCGCCATTCAGGTCCTGCAGGAGAAGTGGGTCCTGCACATCGTGCGGACCCTCCTGGAAGGGCCGCGCGGCTTCAACGACCTCAGCCGGTCGGTGGGCGGCATCAACCCGGCCACGCTGGCGGTCCGCCTGGAGCGGCTGGAGCGCATGGGCCTGGTCAGCAAGACCGTCCACTCATATATGCCGCCACGGACGACCTACGCCCTGACGGAAGCGGGCGTGGCCCTGCACGACGTCATCAACTCCATCGACGCCTGGGGCAGGCGCTTCATACGGGTCGGCGCCGAGGGCGAGCCGGTCTGCGGCGGCGTCCGCCAGCCTTCCGAACCCGCCGCCTCGCACTGAGCCCGCGCCCGGCCGCCAGCGGCCGCGGTGGCGCCGGCCGCGGGGCGCGGCACATCATCCCGATGCAGCGCATCCCGATGCAGCGCAGCTGCGGGCAGGGGGGCATGGCGCCTTGGGCGGCGTAGGGGAGCATGCGCCCGGGGCGCCGGGCATCGCGCCCACATGGGCGCCGGGCGCCAAGCAGGCCGTGGGGACCTCGGCCGACGCCCGCTCGCGCGTCTGGTTCACGGTGGCCGAGGGGGTCGTCACCGAGGTCTACTACCCGCGGGTCGATGTGGCCAACACGCGCGATGTGCAGTTCCTGGTCGCGGGGCCGGCGGGCTTTTGGGAAGAACGGCGCGACATGCTCGCCACGGTCACCCGCCCCGACCCCCGCGCCCTGGTCGTCGACGTGCAGACCGCCGAGCCGTCCGGGGCCTTCACCATCAGCAAGCGGGTCCTGACGGACCCGGACCGTCCGAGCCTCGTGCTGCGCTGCCGCTACGAGGCCGCGACGGCCGAGGCGGCGGAGCACCGGCTCTTCGTCCTGCTCGCCCCCCACGTGGAGGGGCGCGGACGCAGCAACAGCGCCCGGATCGTCCGCCACCGGGGGCGGACCTACCTGACGGCGTGGCGCCACGACAGCTACCTGGCCCTTGCCTGCTCGGAGGACTTCGCCGCCGCCTGCTGCGGGTTCGTGGGTGTCAGCGACGGCTGGCAGGAGGTGGCGCGCCACGGGCGCCTGACCTCGCGCTACACCGCCGCGCTGGACGGCAACGTGGCCCTTTGCGGCCAGATCGCCGCGGCGCCGGGCCGGCCCTTCACCCTGGCCATGGGCTTTGGGCCGGATGAGAGCCAGGCCTGCGCGGCGGCGGCGGAGTCGCTCGCCACGGCCTTCGACCTGCTGGAGCGGCGGTATCGGGAGGGCTGGCACGACTACTGCGCCGGCCTGGACGACCTGACCGCCCAGTCCGAGGACGGCGGCGACCTCTACTACTACAGCGCCATGATCCTCAAGGCGCACGAGGACAAGGCGAACGCCGGGGCGCACATCGCCTCGCTGGCCATCCCCTGGGGCGAGGCCAGCGGGGATGCCAACGCGGGCGGCTACCACCTGGTCTGGCCACGCGACCTCTACCACACGGCCACGGGCCGGCTGGCGGCGGGGGACCGCGAGGGGGCGCGGGCGGCCATGCGCTACCTCGAGCGGACCCAGCGCGAGGACGGCTCCTGGCCCCAGAACTTCTGGGTCTACGGCGAGCCGTACTGGCACGGCCTGCAGCTCGACGAGATCGCCTTCCCCGTCCTGCTGGCCTGGCAGCTGGAGCGGGCCGGGGTGTACCAGCACAATCCCTACCCGGCGCTGGTGCGGCCGGCCGCCTACGCCATCGCCCGCATCGGGCCCGTCACGCCGCAGGAGCGCTGGGAGGAGCAGAGCGGGTACTCGCCCTCCAGCCTGGCGGCGGCCATCGCGGCGCTGGTCTGCGCGGCCGTGTTCGCCCGCGCCGACGACGATCCCGCGGCCGAGCGCTACTTCCTCGACACGGCCGACTACTGGGCGAGCCGGCTCGAGGATTGGACGTACACGACCAGCGGCTCGCTGCACGGCTTCTCCGAGTACTACGAGCGGATCGCCACGGCCCTGGATCCCGGCGGGGGCAGCGGCCGGGCCCGCCGGGCCCTGGTGGTCGCCAACCGTGCGGCCGATGACGCCGCCGTCGACGAGGGCGCGGTGGTGGACGGGGGCTTTTTGGAGCTCGTGCGCTACGGCGTGCGGGCCCCGGCCGATCCGCGGGTGACGGCGAGCATCGCCGCCTACGATGCCAGCTGCCGCGTCCAGACCCCGGTCGGTCCGGCCTGGCGGCGGTACAGCCATGACGGCTACGGGCAGAAGGACGACGGCGGCCCCTACGATGGTACCGGCGTCGGCCGGCCCTGGCCCCTCCTGACGGGCGAGCGCGCCCACTACGAGCTGGCCGCCGGCAGGGACCCCGCGGAGCTGATCCGGGCCCTGGAGGCCTTCGCCCGCCCGCACGGCCAGCTGCCGGAGCAGGTCTGGGACGGCCCCAACCTGCCGGAGCGCGGCCTCACGCTGGGCGGGGCGACCGGTGCGGCCCGCCCCCTCTGCTGGGCGCACGCCGAGTACATCAAGCTCCTGCGCAGCCGCCGCGACGGGCAAGTCTTCGACTGCCCGGAGCCCGTCTGGGACCGGTACATCCGCCGCGGCGTGCGCAGCACGCTCACCGTGTGGAAGTTCAACCACAAGGTGCGGACGGCCCCGGCCGGCAACCGCCTGCGGATCGAGGTGTACGCCCCGGCTGCCCTGCACTGGAGCGCGGACGGCTGGCGCAAGGTGCGGCACGACCCCTGCGAGCCGGTGGGCCACGGGGTGTGGGCGTACGAGTTCCCGCCCGGCGCGCTGCGCCGCGGGCGGACCCTCGCCTTCACCTTCTACTGGCCGCAGGACAACCGGTGGGAGGGGCAGGATTTCATGGTGACCATGCATTGACCCCGACGGAGGCACGATGCGGGAACGCGCACGGGAGAAGCGGAGCGGCGGCCGGCCCGCCGCGGCATGGGCCTTCGGCCGCACCATGGCCGCCCGGCTGTCGCGCGACGACGTCGGCGCCTACGCCGCGGCCCTGACCTACAGCCTCCTCTTCGCCGTCTTCCCCCTGGGACTTGCCCTGACCGGGCTGCTCACCTGGTTGCATCTGCCCGGCCTGGAGGCATCGCTGCTGCACGTGCTTGCCGGGTTCCTCGCCCCAGAGGTCACCCGGCTGATCGCGGCGACCATCCTTGGCCGCAGCGGCACCGCCAACCCCGCCCTGGTCTACGGCGGCATGGCCGGGTACGTCGTCGGCATGTCCGGCGCCTTCCGGAGCATGACCCTGGCCCTGAACCATGCGTACGAATACCCAAGAGACCTGCGCCCGGCATGGAAGACCTGGGGCCTTTCCTTCCTGCTGGTGCTCGGCCAGGCCGTTGCCCTGGTGGTGGCGGGTCTGCTGGCGGTGCTCGCGCCCCACGCGGTGGACTTTGCCGCGGGCCGCCTCCTCGGCCCTGCGGTCGCGGCCGCCGCGGCCGGGGTCCTGCGCTACCTGCTGCTGCCCCTGTTCGCCCTCCCGTCCCTGGCCGTGCTCTATTGGCTGCTGCCCGACCGGCCGCACCCCTTCGCCTGGATCAGCCCCGGCGCGCTGGTGGCCGTCGGCGCCTGGATGCTGGTCTCCGCCGGCTTCTCCGCCTACATCGCCCACTTCAACGCGTATAACCGCATCTACGGCAGCTTCGGCGCGGCGATCCTGCTGCTCCTTTACCTGTACTTCCTGAGCCTGGCGCTGCTGGTCGGCGCCGAGGTCAACGCGGAACTGGAGCAGCGGCGGCGGCGCACGTAGGGCGCTGCCGCCGCGACGGGCCGCTGCGTTCGGGGCAGGACCGCCGCAACCGCGGTCGCCGACCTTCGCGGCGGCCGCCGTGACCCGAGAGGAGGACGCGACGTGAAGGTCGGCCGTGGACCAGGACGGCGAGCGTCCCACCAGACCGTCTACGGCGAGGGCACAGCGGGCGAGGCGATCCTCTGGACACTGGCCGACGGCGGCCACACGTGGCCCGGGTGTCTCCCGCCGCCCGCGCTGCGCCTGCTTGTCGGCCGCACCGACATGGAGGTCGACGCAACGGCGGAGATCTGGCGCTTCCACCTGCGCCACGCGAGTTGAGCCCCGGCCGCGCCAAGTGCTATGCTTTCTGCCAAAGCAAGAGGCGAAGACGGAGGAAAGTAGCCGGCGCGGTTCCGCGCCCGCCAGAGAACGGGGTCACCGGCTGAGAGCCCCGGGGCGGCGGCGGCAGGCGAAGTTCCCTCCAGCAGCCGTCCGGCTGAAGCCTGATGCGGAGCCAGGGATGGCGGCAGCTCTGCGTGATGCAGTAGGCCGGGCCGACTCCTCCCCGTTACCGGAGGCTGGAGGCCGCGCGATACGCGGCGAATTCGGGTGGTATCACGGCGCCCGCCGTCCCGGTTACGGGGATGGCGGGCGCCTTGCGTTGATCGAGCGGAGGTGGACCCACTGGCCATTGACTGGGCCGCCCTGAAGGATCAGGCGGAATCCGAGCTGCAGGCGGCGAGCTCGCTGCAGGGCGTCGAGGAGGCGCGGGTGCGCTGGCTCGGCCGCTCAGGGCGGATCGCCCTGGCCCTGCGCGATGTGGGCAGGCTGCCGGCTGCGGAGCGCCCGGCCGCCGGGGCCCAGGGCAACGAGGTCCGCGCCGAGGTGGAGGCACTGGTGTCCGAGCGCCTGTCGCGCCTGGAGGCGGAGGCCCTGCACGCCCGCCTGGCGGCGGAGACGATCGACATCACCCTGCCCGGGCAGCGGCCGCAGGTGGGCCACGCCCACCCCCTGCACCAGGTCTGGCGCGACCTCGTCCGCATCTTCGGCGAGCTGGGCTTCGCCGTGGCCGACGGGCCGGAGGTCGAGACCGACTGGCTGAACTTCGGCGCCCTGAACATCCCCGAGGGCCACCCGACGCGGGATGCGCAGGACTCCTTCTACGTGGCGGACGGCCAGCTGCTGCGCACGCAGACGTCGCCGGTGCAGATCCGGGCCATGCAGGCCCTGGCGCCGGCCCTGCCGGTGCGCGTCGTGGCCCCCGGTCGCGTCTATCGCCGCGACACGACCGACGCGACCCACTCCGCCGTCTTCCATCAGATCGAGGGGCTGCTGGTCGACCGCGGCATCGCCATGAGCCACATGAAGGGCGTCATCGCCGAGTTCGCCCGCCGGCTCTATGGGCCGGAGACGAAGATCCGCGTCCGCCCCTCCTACTTCCCGTTCACCGAGCCCTCCGGCGAGGTGGACGTGACGTGCGTCTTCTGCCACGGCGCGGGCTGCCGCATCTGCAAGGGCACCGGTTGGATCGAGATCATGGGCTGCGGCATGGTCCACCCGGTCGTGCTGAAGAACGGCGGCTACGATCCCGAGGAGGTCTCCGGCTTCGCCTGGGGCATGGGCATCGACCGCGTGGCGCAGCTGCGCTACGGCATCGACGACCTGCGCCACTTCCTGCAGAACGACCTGCGCTTTCTGGAGCAGTTCTAAAACCCGGGGGGATCGCCGCCATGCGCGTGCCGCTTGCCTGGCTCCTCGAGATGGTGGACTGGCCGGGGGATGCCGCCAGCCTGGCCGAGGCCCTGACCGGCCGCGGCGTGGCCGTGGAGGCCGTGGAGCGGCCGGGCGCCGGGGTCGTCGGGATCGTCGCCGCCCGGATCACGGCCGTGGAGCCGATCGCGGGCAGCGACCACCTGAAGCGCTGCCGCCTGGACGCCGGCCCGCGCGGCCGGGCCGAGGTGGTCTCCGGCGCGCCCAACCTGGCCGCGGGGATGGTGGTGCCGTGGGCGCCGCCGGGCGCCAGCCTGCCGGGGGGCCGCCGCCTGGAGGCGCAGGAGTTCCGCGGCGCCCGCTCCGAGGGCATGGCCTGCAGCGCCGACGAGATCGGGCTGCCCGGCGAGCACGCGGACGGGCTGCTGGCCCTGCCGGCCGACATCGGCCCCGGCGACGATCTGGTGGCCGCCCTGGAGCTGGACGACCCCGTGCTCGTGCTGGAGCTGACGCCCAACTACGCGGCGCACTGCCAGTCGATCCTGGGCGTGGCCCGCGAGGTGGCGGCGCTGACGGGTGGCGCCCTGCGGCTTCCACCCGAGCCGTCGCCTCCGAATGCCGATTTGGACGCGACGCACGTCGCGTCCGTAAGAATTTCGGCGCCGGAGCTGTGTGGGCGGTTCGTTGCCCTGCAGCTTGCCGGCGTCGGAACCGGGCCGGCGCCCCTCCGCGTGCAGCGGCGGCTGGCGGCGTCTGGGGTGCGCCCCCGCAACGCCATCGTCGATGCGACCAACTACGTGATGCTCGAGGTCGGCCAGCCGCTTCACGCCTACGACCTCCGCGATCTCCGCGGCGGCGTCATCGGGGCGCGGCGGGCGGCGGCGGGCGAGGTCATCGTCACCCTGGACGGGCAGCGGCGCACCCTGCGCGCGGACGACCTCGTCATCGCCGACGGCGAGCGCGCGGTCGGCGTCGCGGGCGTCATGGGCGGCGAGAACACCGAGGTGCACGACGACACGCGCGAGGTGCTGCTGGAGGCGGCCTACTTCGCGCCGCTGGGCATCGCACGGACGGCGCGGCGGCTGGGGCTTTCTACGGCGGCCTCGGCGCGGTTCGCGCGCGGGGTGGACCCGGCGCGGGTGCGCTGGGCGGCCGACCGCTGCGCCGAGCTGATCGCGCGCTGGGGCGGGGGCGGGGTGAGCGCGGAGGCTGGCGACGCCGTGACGGACTCGTTCCCGGCGGCGCCACCCGTCGTGCGGCTGCGTGGCGCCCACGTCCGCAGCCTGATCGGGGTCAAGCTGACGGCGGCCGAGTGCGGGAGCTACCTGACGGGGCTTGGCTTCCGCGTGTCGGCGGACGGGGTCGACCGCCTGCGGGTGCTTGTGCCCAGCTGGCGGGGCGATGTGGCCGAGGAGATCGACCTCGTCGAGGAGGTCGCGCGGGCCTACGGCTACGACCGCATCCCGGAGGTGCTGCCGGGGGGCGCGCCCGGCGCGCCCTACCGCGACCCCGTGGCCGAGGCGGGGGAGGCGGCAGGGGCCATCGCCCGTGCCGCCGGGTACAGCGAGGCGGTGACCTCGCCCCTGCACGCGGTGGGGGAGTGGGGGCGGTTGCGGCTGCCGGCGGGGCATGACCTGCGGCGGGCCGTGCAGATCCAGAACCCCATGACCGAGGACCAGCGCGCGCTGCGGCGGATGCTCGTGCCGGGGCTGCTGGACGCCCTGGGATACAACGCCCGCCACCGGCGGGTGGACGCGGCGCTCTACGAGGTGGGTCGGGTGTTTCAGCCCTCCGGGGGGGAGGCCCTGCCGGACGAGCCGCGCCACTTCGCGCTGGCGGCGGCGGGCACCGGGGCCGGCTACCTGGCGGTCAAGGGCGTGGTGGAGGAGGTCCTGGAGCGGCTCGGCTGGGTCGGCGAGGTGGGCTGGGAGCGGCCGGCGGCCGGCGAGCTGCCGTTTCTGCACCCGGGGCGGTCGGCTTGGGTCGTGGGGGCCGGGGGGACTCGCCTCGGCTGGATCGGCGAGGTCCATCCGGAGACGGCGGCGGCGTACGGGCTGGTTGGCGCGGCCGCGGCGGCCGAGGTCGACCTGGGGCCGGTGGCCGCAGGGCGGCCCGCGGGCGTGCGGTTCGCTCCCTGGCTGCGCTCGCCGGCCGTGCGGCGCGACCTGGCGATCGTGCTGCCGGAGGACGTGCCGGCGGGGGAGGTCGCCGTGGTCATGCGGGCGGCCGGGGGCGAGCTGTTGCGGGATGTGCGGCTCTTCGACGTGTACATGGGCGAGGGCATCGGGGCGGGTCGGCGCTCGCTCGCATACACCCTCGTGTACCAGGCGGACCGGACGCTGACGGATGCCGAGGTGGATGCGGCGCACGACGGGGTGCGGCGCGCCCTGGCCGAGCGCCTGGGGGCGCAGCTGCGGTCGTAGCCGGCGGTGAAGGCCCGCGCGCTGCGTAGCGTCAGCGGTCTGTACCGCAGGTTGTACGCCGCGCGGGCGTCTGGATGCATGTGGGGAAGGTTGGCAGAACGGGCGACGTCGTATGCTCTATGATGTGTCTATCGATATGCGTCATAGGGGGCCATTCACTTGCCCACCACCGTGCGCGTCGCGATCAACCTGCCCGAGGACCTCCTCGCCGCCGCCGACGCCGCCGCCGCCCGCGCTGGCACCACCCGCAGCGCACTGATGCGAGAGGCCCTGCAGGCAGCGCTGACGCGTCTACGGGAGCAGGAGGCCGTCGAGCGCTACGTGGAGGGATACCGCCAACAACCGGAGGACGCCGGAGAGGTGGCAATCACCGCGGCGAGTCGCAGTGCGTGGTCTGAGGCTCCCTGGCGGTGAGGCGCGGCGAGCTGTGGTGGGCCGAGCTGGAGGAGCCGATCGGCCGGCGGCCGGTCCTCTTGCTCAGCAGGGACGAGGCCTATGCCGTTCGGGCGCTCGTCATCGTCGCGCCGGTCACCACACGGATCCGGGGGATTCCGACCGAGGTTGCGCTCGGACCGTCCGAGGGATTGCCGCATGCGTCTGTCGCGAACCTCGACGTGCTCTTGACGATCCGTAAGGAGAGCCTGCGCACCCGGTTGGGGGTCCTGGCTCCGGACCAGCTGGCCGCCGTGGAGGCCGCCCTGCGGTTCGCGCTTGGCCTTGGGCAATAGACCGTTCGCGCGCGGTGGCTCAGCCTCGCGGCGTGATGTGGGCGAGCAGGTCCAGGTCGTGGCGGTCGTCGTCCTCGGACGGATAGCCCAGGTGGTGGCGCCACTGCATGGCGGCGATCAGGCAGCGGACCTCGCGGCCGGCGATGTGGCCGCGGCCAGCCAGGCCATCGGCCGGGTAGCCGTCCCGGCTGCCGTCGCCGAGATCCTGCCAGGCGTCGTCGTCGAAGGCGATCGGGTGGACATCCACCTGGCGGCCTCTGCCGGGGTTCGGAGCACGAGCCGTGCGGGGAGTCCGGGCATGATGGTGGGGTCGTGGCGGTCGCCAAGCGGGGCCAGGGCTGCCTGCGCGCGGACGCAATCAGGTGCCGCGATCGCGAGGTCAAGGTCCGCGTGCGCGCGGTTTTTTGTCCGACGAGCGCGTCACCGGAGCCATGGAGGGCGGAGGCCGTGCGTGAGGCACTGACCGCCGCCGATCCAGACCGCGAGGCCTGCCAGGGCATCCAGCACCGCAAGCACATCGTCAGGGCCCAAGCTCCCATGGTACAAGGGTCGATGGTAAGCGCGGGTCGTCCCGCGCGCACAGGGGTTCAGTCGAAGCGCGGGTCGTCCCGCGCGCACAGGGGTTCAGTCGAAGCGCGGGTCGTCCCGCGCGCACACGGGTCAGTCGAAGCGCGGGTCGTCCCGCGCGCACACGGGTCAGTCGAAGCGCGG
>JAJYVM010000120.1 GCA_021792015.1 Bacillota bacterium
GCCGTTATGCAGCACGACGGTCAGCTTGCTCGCCCCGTACACGACGTGGTCGTCGGTCACGATGTAGCCGCGCGAGTCGAAGATGATGCCCGAGCCGGAGGCCTCCT
Organism: Bacillota bacterium; assembly: GCA_021792015.1. Lineage (GTDB taxonomy): Bacteria > Bacillota > Sulfobacillia > RBS10-35 > JAJYVM01 > JAJYVM01. Next base: position 108 of record JAJYVM010000120.1, read on the forward strand.
GCTGCTGCGTGGCGCCGTAGAAGGTCTGCGACGTGCTCTGGTTGATGACGAGCACGATGGACGGACTGACCTTCGCGGCGACGGCGACGGCGGGCGAATCGTTCAGCGTCGGGCTCTGCGCGACGGTCACCGTCGGGGGCGCGACCTCCGTCGCAAAGCGCGGGGAGAGGCTGGGCGCGGCGTACGCGACCACCAGGCCGCCGACGATGGCCGAGATCAGCGCGATGGCGATCGTGCCCGCAAAGCCGCGCCGCCGGCGCGGCGGCTGGGGCGGCGTGGGGCGGTCGTACGGCGGCCCGCCCGGGGGGGGCCACTGGCCCGACGTGGCCGTTGCGGCCGGCACGGCCCAGTTGGCGCCCGGCACCCCTGGCGAAGGCGCGGCCGGCTGCGCCGGGACATCGGCGGAAGCAGCGGCGGGGTCGTGGGCCGGGCCGCCGGCAGGGCCGTCAGCCCAGCCATCGGCGGTGGGCGCGGCATCCGGCACCCCGGCAGAGGCCGGCTCGGATGCGGCCGGCCACGGGCTGGCGTCGCCCTGATGCGGACGAGGCTCAGGAGCCGGCTGCGGATCCGGCTGAGCGCCGGGCTGGCCGGAGCCCGCCTCCAGCGCATCATTCCAATCGTTCCAGCTGTTGCCCTTCACGTCGCGTTCCTCTTCACCCATGGGGTCCACCCTCCACTTTTGTCGCTGAAAGTCGCTTCGCCTCGGATCACGGGCGCGCTACCCCTCGCGGCGGACCTGCCCGCCCAGGGCCCGCAGCTTGCCTTCGATGTCCTCGTAGCCGCGGTCCACGTGCTCGCAGCCGCCGACGTCGGTCGTTCCCTCGGCGCCAAGGGCGGCCACGACCAGGGCGGCGCCGGCGCGAAGGTCGGTGGCCTGCACCGGGGCCCCGCTCAGGCACGGTACACCTTCGATGAAGGCGGTCCGGCCCTCCACGCGGATCCGCGCGCCCATGCGCTTGAGTTCCTCCACATGCTTGAAGCGGCCGTCAAAGATGCCCTCCGTGACCACGCTGTTCCCCTCGGCTGCGGCCAGGCAGGCGGTCATCGGCTGCTGGGCGTCGGTCGGGAAGCCCGGGTACGGCAGCGTCTTGACGCTGACGGCTCGCAGGCGGCCGCGGGATGCGGCGCGGACGGCGTCTCCGTCCTCCTCCACCGCCATCCCGGCCTCGCGCAGCTTGGCCGCGATCGGCTCCAGGTGGCGCGGGATCACGCCCTGCACGGTCACGTCGCCACCGCTTGTGGCCGCGGCCAGCAGCCACGTGGCGGCCTCGATCTCGTCGGCGATGATGGCGTGCTCCACGCCGCGCAGGGTCTGCGTGCCGTGGATTCGGATGGCATCCGTCCCGGCACCCACGACGTGGCCGCCCATCGCGTTGAGCAGGGTCGCAAGATCCACCACGTGCGGCTCCTTGGCCGCATTCTCGATCACTGTCGTCCCCTCCGCCCGGCATGCGGCCAGCATCAGGTTGATGGTCGCGCCGACGCTCGTCACGTCCAGATAGATCCGGGCGCCCCGCAGGCGCCGGGACAGGGCCCGCGCCCGCACGATGCCATGCGAGATGTCGACCTCCGCCCCCAGGGCCCGCAGGCCCTTGATGTGCTGGTCGATCGGCCGTGGGCCGATGTCGCAGCCGCCCGGCAGAGGCACCTCCGCCTCGCCCTCGCGGGCCAGCAGGACGCCGAGCAGGTAGTACGAGGCGCGCATCTGCGTCATCCGGTCGTACGGCACCGCCCGGGCATCCAGCCGCTCCGCCTCGATCAGGAGCCCTCCGCCCGCTTCCTCCTCCACGCGGGCGCCCATGGCCCGCAGGATGGCGACGTAGGCGGCGACGTCGCCGATATGGGGGATATTGTCGAGCCGGGTGGGTCCATCGGCCAGCAGCGCGGCCGGAATCACGGCGACCGCCGAGTTCTTGCGCCCTGAGACGCGCACCTGACCCGCGAGCGGATGCCCGCCCTGGATCGACAGCTTTGCCAACCCGTGGGACCCCCTACCCACGCCCTGCACCGGGCCGCGCGGCGGACCCTCAATTCGGGCCCGGCACCAACGTTCCCGTATAGGCGTTGACGTAATATAAAGATCCGTCGGCCAACTCAACCCGCCAAGCCGGAATGGTCGGCCAGGCGGCATTCGCGGGGTACGTGGCGGCGACGTACCCGAGAACGATGTCGTCGACCACAAGCGGCGATGACGCCGTGGCGCCCTGGACCGCCGCGACGCGCTGCAGGGCCGCGGCCGGGGCCAGGATCGGCCGCGCGCTCTGGGCCGGACCGATCACGCGCACCCAGAGGCAGCTCGCCGCGCGCACGCCGCCGCCGTCGACCGTCACGTCGCAGTGACCGTTGAAGAGCGGCTGGCCCTGGTAGCGCTGGTCGTATGCGACGTCCCACGCGCCGCCGTGCTGGCCGCTCGCGGCGGGGTCATACTCCAGGTTCGCGGGCGCCACCGCCATCCGTGCCAAAAATCCATCGGCCTCGAAGCGCGCCTGGCCAGCGGTGGGCGGCGCGGCCGTGGAGGGTGTGGCGGGGACCCGCTGGAAAAGCAGGGCACCGTTGGTGTACTGGATGCTGGCGGCCCGTCCCGCGTAGGTCATGATACTGCCCTGGCGTTCCACCTGGTAGTCGGTGCGGAGCAGGTGCGCGGCGATGGCGGCCGCGTTCGGGGTCTGCAGGGCGATGGTCAGGGTCGGCAGGCTGCCGGGGTACGAGGGCAGCACGCCCTCGAAGCGGACGTCCGCGCCGGGGGTGTCGGCGTTGCCGACGGTGAGCGGGGCCGGGGCGGGCGCCGGCGCCACCGCCGTGGCCTGGCCCGCATAGAGTCGCCAACCGAGAAACAGATCGAGCAGGAAAAACGCGGCGATCATCACGACCTTGGCCTGCTCCCACCGCACCGCGCGCTATCCTCCCTGGGGGCGCAGCACGTCGAGCGTGGCGCCGGTTGTGGCCGACAGGGCGACGATGCTGCCATCCTGCAGCTCGACGCCCCAGACGGGCAGCCAGAGCTTGCCGTCACCGCTCGGGAGATAGGCGGGGAATACGTCGACGACGATGCGGTCCGAGCCGGAGGCGGCCAGGGGCCATGCGGCGGCAAGGTCGGCCAGGGCCCGGGCGGCCGGCAGGAATGGCTGCGCGGGCTGCTCCTGCTCGGGGACCGACACCTGGCGCGTGTAGGCGAGAACGCCGGGGGCGCCCACATCGATCGCGATGGGCGGCGGGTCCGCCAGCAGCGGCAATCCGCGCCAGCGCTCCGTGAAGGTGATCCGGTATCCCGAGTGCGCGGCCTCGCCGCCGTGCAGGCTGAACGAGCCGGGCTGCGGGATCGCGGCCAGGTCGAAGAGGACCCCGGTGGGCGGCCAGCCGCCGGCCTGGTCGACAAAGCTGGCCGCCGCCAGCAGGGCCTGGCCCGGCGCCTCCGGGTCGACGGTCGGCGGCGCCCCCACTGCGTACTGCAGGCTGCCGCCTCCGCCAAGGTGCAGATCGGCCAGACCGTCGCTGTAATTCTGCAGCCCGTCGAGGCCTGTGGTGCGCCGCACACTGGCCGTCGGCGGGAAGAGGGCGGCCAGCATGTGGCGCGGGGAGATGGTCTCGGGCTGCACCTTCACGCTGCCGCGGGCGAAGCCCGGCACCGGCACGTCGATGCCGGGGCGCAGGCCGAGGCCGGCGACGGGCGGCAGCGGCACCACGTCATAATCCAGCGGCAGGGACCTGAGGGCCGCCAGCTCGCGCGTCAGGTTCCCCATGGCCGGGTTGGGGGCAACGCTGTACCGCGCCGCATCGGTGCCGACATATCGGCAGATCGTCGCACCCAGCGCGGCCGCCGGCGACCGGCCGGACGCGGGGACGGCCGGGACGATCAGGAGGCGGTCGACCGGAGGGCTGGCGCTCGAGGGGCTCGATCCCGTTGCGCCGAGTCCCCAGAGGGAGGCCCATGTCGACCAGCTCAGGCGCTCGCCGAGCGCCAGCTCCAGGCTGTACGGCGCCTGCTGGGCGAGGGCTGCGCAGCCCTCGGCACCCTTGAGGGTCGCGGGCGCGCTCGACGGACCGAGGTCGGGCAGCACGGCCAGGGTGTCCGCCCACACGGAGATGTAGTGGGGATCGCCCGGGTCGGCCAGCACGGCGCTGCGGGCGGCGCCGAAGTGCACGATCATGCGCCAGGGCTGCGCGAGATCACCCGTGGTCAGGCCGGCCACCGTGCCCGGGATGGGATAGCGGTAGGCGCCGGCCAGCGGCGCGTGAACGGTGCGGTCCGGCGCCCAGAGGCGGGCGGCAAGGAGCAGGCTCCCCGCCACGAGCAGGGCGAGCACGATGCTGGTGACATGCCTCACGCCGACCCACCGGAGGCAGGCAGCGGGCTCGGAGCGATGGGAAGCGTGAAGCTGACGACGGTGCCCTCCCCCACGGCGCTCTCCAGCCGGATCTCGCCGCCGTGCGCCTCGACGATCTCCTTCGCGATCGACAGCCCGAGGCCGGTCCCGCCGTGCTCGCGGGCGCGCGAGGCCTCGACGCGATAGAGGCGCTCGAACACGTGGGGCAGATCCGCGGCGGGGATGCCGACGCCCGTGTCGCGCACGGCACAGGCGACGCCCTCCGGCTCGGGGTGCACGGCGATCGTGATGCGACCGCCGGCCGGCGTGAAGTCGATCGCGTTCTCCAGAAGGTTGCTGAGGACCTGAAGGATGCGGTCCGGGTCACCCCAGGCGGCGGGAACGTGCGGCGCGGCCGACAGCTCCACGCTCAGCCCCCGGCTGCGAATGCGGCCCTCGACGCGCCGGAGGGCCTCGGCGCCAAGGTCCTCCAAATGGAAGGGCTGCGGACGCCAGGACGTATGGCGGGGCTCGAGCTCCGTCAGCTGCAGGAGGTCCGTGATGAGACGGACCATGCGGTCCGTCTCGGCCAGGATGACGCCGAGAAACCGCGCGCCGGTCGCGCGATCGTCGAGCGCGCCGTCGAGCAGGCTCTCCGCGTACGACTTGATGGCGGTGAGCGGTGTGCGCAGCTCGTGGGAGACGTTACCCACGAACTCGCGGCGCTGGGCGTTCAGGCGCTCCTGCTCGGTGGCGTCCGTCAGGACGACCACCCAGCCGCCGGCGGCCCCGTCGTCCGCCTTCAGCTGCGTGATGCGCGCGATCAGCACGCGGCCGTCGGCCGGCGTGTCGATGCGCACCGCCCGCCCGTCGCCCGAGCCGCCGAGAACGGCATCGGCGACGGGGGCGGGCACGACCTCGCGCAGGGGGCGCCCCACCGCGTCGGGCGCGATGGCCAGCAGGCGGGCCGCGGCCGGGTTCACCAGGCCCACCGTGCCGTCCGGACTGGCCGCCACGATGCCATCCGCCATGTGGGCGAAGATGGCGTCGGCCTTGCGCTTTTCGGCCGAGATCTCGCCCAGGGTTGCCCGCAATCGCTGCGACATGTGGTTGAACATCGACGCCAGCGCGCTCAGCTCGTCATCGCCGCGGACCTGGATGCGGCGGTCGAAGCGGCCGGCCGCCACCTCGGCCGCACGCGCCGTCAACTCGGCCAGAGGGCCCGTGATCGTGCGGGCGAGCAGCAGCGTGACGAGGGCGACAACGGCCAGGGCCGCGGCCGTCGTGCGCAGCAGGATGGCGCGGATGGAGGCGAGCGTCTGGTCGATGGTGTAGAGGGTGCCCCGCGCCCAGGCGCACCCCACCAGACGCCCGCCCGAGAGCACGGGAATCGCGGCCCCGATATAGGGCTCGTTGGTGGCGGCGTCGACCCCGCGGGAAACCACCTGGTTCCCGTTCAGACACGTGGAGATGGCTTGACCGGTGGCGAGGCTCTCCCCCACGTTCGGCGGCCCACCGGCGCTGTTCGCGACCACCCGGCCCCTGGCGTCGACCACGATGACGCTCTGCTGCGAGCCGGCGGCGCCGATGCCGTTCTCGACGATGCCGACGACCGTCCCGTTGGCCCCCGTCGCGAGGTCAGGCGCGACCTGATCCGCGACCCCAACGGCGTAGCCCTTAAGCTGGTTGGTGAACTGCGTCAGGTAGTAGGTCTGCAACTGCTGCAGCAGCAGGGCGCCGATGAGCAGCATGGCCATCAGCATGACCAGCAGCAGCAGGACGACCATGCGGCCCTCGATGCCGGCGACGGGCCGCAGCAGTGCGCGCAGGCCTGCCCGCGGGCGGCGGGCAGCGGGTGCGGGCGCCGCCGGCGGGGCGGGCGCGGGTGGCCCCGCCGTGGGATTCAGCTCCGCGGAAGGCACTATCCCGTCGCGCGGGTGGCCGGCTCGCGCGGCACCATGTAACCGAGCCCGCGGCGGGTCAGGATGTACCGCGGAGCGCTCGGGTCATCCTCGACCTTCTCGCGGAGGCGCCGCACGGTCACGTCGACCGTGCGCATGTCGCCGAAGTAGTCGTAGCCCCAGACATCCGCCAGGAGCTGCTCGCGCGTGATCACCTGGTCGACCCGCTCCAGAAGGTACTGCAGGAGGGCGAACTCGCGCACGGTCAGGTCGACGGCCGTCGTGGCCCGGCGCACGGTGTGGGCCATGGGGTCCAGCTCCAGGTCGCCGCAGGCGTATGGGGCCTGGCGCCCGGAGCCGTCGTCCGGTGCCGCCCGCCGCAGGATGGCCTTGATGCGGGCGACAAGCTCGCGCGTGCTGAATGGCTTCGTCATGTAGTCGTCGGCCCCCAGCTCCAGGCCGCGCACCTTGTCCTCCTCGCCGTTCTTCGCGGTGAGCATCAGAATCGGCACAGTGAACCGGCGCCGCACCTCGCGGCACACCTTGAAGCCGTCGCCCTCGGGCAGCATGATGTCCAGCACGATCAGCGATGGCCGCGTGGTCTCGACCTGGTGCAGGGCCTGGGCACCCGAATACGCGACATCGACTCGGTAGCCGGCCCGCTCCAGGTTCCAGGAGACGATGTCGGCGATCGCCTTCTCGTCATCGACGACGAGGATGCGGTCCACAGAGATCCGTCCCCTTCAGCCGGGCCCGCCGCGATGGCCAGAACGTTTAGCCTAGCAGACTCGACGCGTCCGAAGTTCCTGGCTATACGTTCGCGCCGGCAGCGGCAGAATCCTACAAAGGCTCCCGACCAGAGGCGTTCGCCGGCCACGCCCGGGAAGTGACGGTCGCGCCAGCCGTCTGTGCGGCCGGCGCGGCCGAGGCGGAGGATGCCCTGCCGGAGCCGCAGGACCAGGCCGACCCGGAGGCCAGGGCAGTCTCCTCCCGGGAGCCGACCGCGTCCCGCACCGCCTGGGCTGACGTGGCGCCGGCGGCGATCGCGGCCAGCATCCGGTGCGCCGCCCCCGGCGAGGCAGCCTCGACGGCACGCACGACGGCGAAGGACTCGCGATAGGCCAGCGCCTGATTCGGGAGGCTGTCGAATTCGCCAGCGAGCTGCCGCCAGGAGTAGTGCGGCTGGCAGAAGGTGTTATCCGCCTGCAGCCACCGGTAGCCGCTGAAGCGCCACTGCATGTATTGCGCCATCCCCTCGTCGAGAAAGGCGGGCATGCGGCCGCCCGTGATATCGTCGTCGGCCAGGTGGGTCAGCTCGTGGGCAACGGGGCCGACCGCCGCGAAGGCGGCCTGACGCTGAGCCGCGGTGCCAGAAAGATACGCGGACGGCGTGAGCAGCCAGATCACGCCACGCCAGTACGCCCCCAACGGATCCTGGTTGGGCGGGACGCCGAGATCGGCGGCCAGGGCGGCCCGGGTCTCCACGCGCACCACCACGGGATCGGCCGGGCGCCCGCCCATCCGTGCGAATACGAAGGCGTACGCCTTCTCCACCTGGCTCGCGACGATGGCCGCGTCCGCGCGGTCGCCCGCTGGGTATTTGATGATGAAATGCGGCGTCCGGATGGTCGGCTCGCCGGCAACGGCAGCCAGGGCCTGGTCCCGGGCCACCGCGCGAACGGCGTCGTGCACGTCGGTGCCGAGCGCCAGCCGCGGCGCGGGGGCCTGCCTCAGCACGACGCGGACGGCCAGCAGCGCCGCCAGGCACATGACCAGCAGGATGACGGCGCGGCGCAGCCAGGCGGCGGGGGAACGCTTCGCCATGGCGCCATCTTAGCGCGCGGCCCGCCGCGCGCCCCTGAAAGCTCTGCCAGTTGGTCCGAGGCTTGCGGCGCCTGGGCCGGAGCCCGCGGACGCGCTATGCTGGGGGGCAGGCGGAGCGCGCGAAGGACGGTGCGTTGCCATCGATGGCGGTCGGCCGGGTCACATATTCCTCCTGATCGGGCCCAGCGGCAGCGGCAAGACGACGCTGATCCAAGCCCTGCGGCGCCGCCATCCGGAGATCGGCTTTCTGCCCACCACCACCACGCGACCGCCCCGGCCCGGCGAGCGCGACGGCGTGGAGTACCACTTCATCGACGACGGCGCGTTCGACCGCGCGCTGGCGGCTGGCGACTTCTTCGAATGGCAGCCGATCCACGGCCACCGCTACGGCAGCTCGCGCAGCCGCTTCGCGGCCGCGCTCGATGGCGGGCGGCTCGGCATCACCTCGCTCGACATCCTGGGCGGCCTGGCCGTGAAGGCCGCGCTGGGGGACCGGACCACCACGGTGTTTGTCCGCCCCTCGTCGCTGGCCGTGCTGCGCCAGCGGCTGCTGGCGCGGGGCGACACGGACGGGGAGGACCTTGAGCGGCGGCTGCAGCGGGCCGAGATGGAGCTCGCCCAGGCGGCGCGGTGCGATTTCATCCTGATCAACGACGACCTGGAGGCGGCCCTGGACCAGCTGGCGCGGATCGTGGCACCCTACCTCGGATCCTGCGAAGCCGCTGAAAAAAGGGCCGGGGCCCCCAAGCTGGAGGCCCCAGGTCCTCAGGAACATGGTGCGGGGCAAGTGCCGACTTAGTGGTTGATGGCTTCCTTGAGCGGCTTGCCGGCGCGGAACACCGGTACCTTGCGCGCCTTGATGCGCAGAGGCTTCCCGGTCTGCGGATTGCGGCCCGCGCGCGCCTTGCGCTGCCGGACCTCAAAGCCGCCGAAGCCGACCAGGGTCACCTTCTGTCCCTTCATCAGCGCGGAGCGAATCGCGGAGAACGTCGCGTCGATCGCCTCGGTGGCGTCCTTGCGAGTGAGTCCGCTCTTGCTCGCCACCGCCCGGGTCAGATCGGCCTTGTTCATGCGGTGCACCCCCTTTCCTCGCGCGGGTAGAGGGAACCTGGCGCTGTAGCCCGCACCTTTAGCGGTGCCCGGGGGTTTTCCTGCAACAGGACCGCACCTGCCGGAAACCTCCAGGCGAGGCGGCGGGCTCAGCGCCCTGCCGTCCATGCGCCGTCACGGATGTTATCGTGAGACCACGCGAAATCACGGAGCGCCACCCGGCAACAGGGCCGTCGGGGCGCTGTTCGTATGCGGCAAGGCCTGGTGCGACGGCGCTTCAGGCGTCTGGCCGGCGCCGGGCGGCAGGGCGGCAGAACGGCCGCCAGCCAGCGGGGCGGCGGGATCCCTGCCAGGGGGCCAGCGGCTGGCGGGCGGCCCGCGGACCGCTGCCTCCACACCCAGGGGATGGGCCGGCGCGCCGCCTGGGCGGCCAGGGACGCCCGCGGACAGGACGGCGGCCTCGCGGACGGGAAGGCAACCCATATGATGTATCCGCCGCGGACACGCATCGCCGGCCGTGGGCGGCGCACCGACGGGGG
>JAJYVM010000121.1 GCA_021792015.1 Bacillota bacterium
AACGTCTTCGCCGTGATCGACGGCGTGCTGCGCACCCACCCCGAGGGCCCGCACATCCTCTCGGGCATCACCCGCCTGTATATCCTGCAGGTCGGGCGCCAGCTGGGCATCCCCGTGCGCGAGGAGGCGTTCGGCGTGAGCGCCATGCTGGCCGCCTCCGAGGTCTTCTTCACGGGCACCGGCAGCGAGGCCACGCCGATCGGCCTGATCGACGGCCACGTGATTGGCGAGGGCACCCCGGGGCCGGTGGCGGCCCGGGTGCGCGAGGGCCTCTACCGCATGGCGGGCGTCGTCTGAGGCGCATTCGTGAGGGCGCGCGCGATCGCGCGCGCCCACCAACACATGCTTTCGGTGGCGCCATGGCCTGACCGTGGCGCCGCCGCCCTCCCTCTCACTCGCCCAGCGGCCTGACCTCCACCCCTGCCGCCTCCAGGGCCCGGCGCACCGCGGCGGCGATCTCCGGCGCGCCCGGCGTGTCGCTGTGCACGCAGATCGTGTCCGCGCGCCACGGGATCGGCTCCCCGCCATCCGCCGGCACCACCACGCCCTCGCGGGCGATGCGCACGGCCCGCGCCGCCGCGGTTTCCGGATCGGTGATCAGCGCGCCGGGCTGGCCGCGCGGCACCAGCGTCCCGTCGCGACGCACGGCGCGGTCGGCGAACGCCTCCCAGGCCACGCGCAGCCCCGCCGCCTGGCCCGCCTCGCCCAGCAGCGTGCCGGGCAGGGCGAAGAACCACAGCGTCTTGTCGAAGGCGACCACGGCCTCCGCCATGGCCCTTGCCGTCGGGGCGTCCTTCACCGCCACGTTGTAGATGGCGCCGTGGCCCTTGACGTGGCGCATGCGCACGCCGGCGCCGCGGCAGAACGCATCCAGCGCGCCGAGCTGGTAGAGGACGTCCGTGCGCACCTCCTCGGGCGTGGCGGCCATGGCGCGGCGGCCGAAGCCCACCAGGTCCGGGTAGGAGGGGTGCGCGCCCACGTTGCGGCCGAGGCGGCGGCAGAGGTCGACCGTGCGCGCCATGGTGCGGGGGTCGCCGGCGTGAAAGCCACAGGCCACGTTGGCAGACGTGGCGGCCCGCAGCATGGCCTCGTCGGGGCCGCCGGGCCAGGCGCCGAAGGCCTCGCCCATGTCGACGTTGATGTCCATCGAGATGACCTCCTCTATAGTGGGAACAGGACGGTGATCCGGCGTGGGGCGCCGCATCGAGCCAAGGCTCACCTACGAACACCTCCGGCAGATGCCCGACGACGGCCGTCGCTACGAGCTGCTGGAGGGACGGATCGTCATAAGCCCGGCACCCAAGTGGCGCCACCAGCGGATCGTCACCAAGCTGCTTGCCTTTCTCGTCCGTGGGGAGACCGCTGGCTTCGGGGTGACTGTGACCGCCCCGACCGACGTCGTCTTCGACCCTGAGGACTCTGCCGCCGAGCCCGACCTCCTCTTCATCGCCAGCGAGCGCATGGGGATCATCACGGAGGACAACGTGCAGGGCGCCCCCGACCTGCTTGTCGAGGTGCTCTCGCCCTCGACGGCGCATCGCGACTTCGGTGTCAAGATGCGGATCTACGCCCGCTTTGGCGTGCGCTGGTACTGGATCGCCGACCCGGACGAGGACACCCTCCACGTCTTCGAGCTCCGAGACGGGGCCTACGTCGAGACCGCCATCCTCCGCGAGGGTGACACGCTCGCCTGCCCGCTCTTCCCGGGCGTGACGGCGCCCGTCGGCGACATCTTCGCTCAGTAGATCGCGCCGTCCAGCGCCGCCAGGGCCGCTCGGTAGCGGGCGTGAGCCTCGGTCAGGCCCACGGGCACAAAGCGCACCCGCGTCGTGCCGGGGCGGATCTGGGCCAGGCGCCAGGTGTCGGGTGTGCAGACCACGCCGATCTTCGCGTACCCGCCGACAGTCTGCCGGCCCGCCAGCAGCACGATGGGGCGGCCGTCCGAGGGCACCTGGATCGAGCCCAGCGGCGTCGCCTCCGAGAGCAGCTCGCCCGGCTTCGGCTCGACGGCTGCCCCGTCCAACCGGAGCCCTGTCCGATCGGAGGCTGGAAGTACGCTGTAGGTTCCCGCGTAGAAGCGCTCCGCGGTCGGGAACCAGTCTTCCTGGGGTCCGGGCACGACCGCGACCGCGAGCTCAGCATCGGGCGGTAGTGAATATGCCGCTGGGCGCACGCGGCGGCCGGCGACCTCGCGCGGATGTGCCCGCGCCGCATGAAGGTCATCGCCCGCCTGCAGGGGCGCTGGCCCGATCCGGCCCAGCAGGTCGGCGGAGGCGCTGCCAAGCGTGAGCGGCGCCTGGAAGCCGCCCGCGACGGCCAGGTAGCTCCGGCAGCCGGCCACGGGGCCGCGGAACCGGATGTCCTGGCCGCGGCTCACGAGCACACTGCATCCAGGCGCGATCGGCGCGCCGTCCAGGGTCGCGCCGAGATCGGCGCCGCAGAGGGCGATGGCCGTCTCGCGCAGCGCCGTGAGGTGCGGACCCATGACGGTGATCTCGAGCGCCGCGGCGACATCCCGGTTGCCCACAAGGCGGTTGGCGAGCCGCAGGGCCGACGGGTCCGCCGCGCCGGCGACGGGCACGCCCGCCGCCTGATAGCCGGTGCGGCCGAGGTCCTGGAACGTCGTCAGCGGGCCGGGCCGGACGACGTGGAAGACGGGATCGCCGTCCCGCGGGGGCGGGGCTGCCGGCCGCTGCGCGGCCGCCATCTCCGCAAACCGCGCCGCCGTGATGGGCTCGAACGTGACCTCGTCCCCCTGCTGAAAGAGGGCGGGCTGCGCCCGCGCGGGATCGTACACGACGAGCGGGGTGCGGCCGAGCAGGCGCCAGCCGCCTGGCGTGGCCGCCGGATAGACGCCGGTCATGGCGGCGGCCATGGCGAGGGAGCCGGCCGGCACCCGCGTGCGGGGCGGCGCCCGCCGCGGCGTCGCGATCGCGGCATCGACCTCGCCCATATACGCGAAGCCGGGACTGAAGCCAAGAAAGTAGACGAGGTAGGTCCGGCCCGCGTGCCGCTCGATCACCTCGGCCTCGCTCAGCCCGTGCAGCGCCGCCACCTCGGCCACGTCGGGCCCGAGCTCGCCGCCGTAGGCCACGGGAACGCGCACACGCCGTGCCGCCGCCTCCGCTGCGGAGAGCGGCGCGCCCAGCACCTGCCGCCGCACCTCCCCGAGCCGCGCGGCAAGGGACCAGACGTCGGCGCGCTGGGGATCGTATTCCACGAGCAGGGTGGCGTAGCCCGCGATCCGCTCGCGCAGGCCCGGCAGGCGGTCGGATGCGACCGCCGCGTCCATCGCCCGCACCCGCAGCGCGACCTCGGGCGCCAGCCGATCACCGAGATTCACCAGGAGGGCCGAATCGCCCGCGGGCCGGATGGCTGTCATCAGGGAGACATTCCATCCGGTCGGCCTTCGCCCCTCCACCTGCGCCCGGGCGCCGCGGCATCACGCGGGCGGGCCGAGTCCGAGGTCGCGGCCGTTGCCGCGGGCCGGGGTCCGCACATGAAAGACCCGGCGGCGGAAGACTATGGCCCGTAAGGGGGCGCGGAGTTGTCCACGTCGACCGATCTGCGCGGCATGATTCGGGAAGAGCTTCAGAAAATGCTTCAATCCGGCGGCCAGGCCGGGCAGCAGCAGCAATCCTCCGGCCAGTCGGGCTCAGGCCAGAGCGGCATGCTCCAACAGCTCGCCGCCAGCGCGGGACAGAGTGGACAGCAGCAAGCCTCCGGCCAGTCGGGGTCGGGCCAGCCCTCCTCCGGCCAGGGCGGCATCCTGCAGCACCTCTTGGGCGGCACGGGCCAGAACGGGCAGCAGCAGTCCTCGGGCCAGTCGGGCTCCGGCCAGTCGGGCTCCGGCCAGTCGGGCTCCGACCAGTCCTCCTCCGGCCAGTCGCCTTCCGGCCAGGGCGGCATCCTCCAGCAGCTCGTGGCGAGCATGGGCGGCAACGGGCAGCAGCAGTCCTCCGGCCAGTCGGGCTCCGGTCAGTCCGCAAGCCAGTCCACCAGCCAGGACGCCATGCTGCAGGAGATCCTGAAGAGCCTCGGCCAGTCGGGGCAGAGCGGGGGCAGCGGCGGGTCCGGCTCCACGCAGCCGAGCAATCCCCTGCAGCAGCTGATGGGGCCGTTTCAGGGCCAGGCCGCACTGCTGCTGCCCGTCGGCGGCCAAGCCGCCGGGCCCAGCCAGGGGAGCACGGAGCAGCTGGCCAACGACCTGCGCCAGCAGTTGCAGAAGCTGAAGGCCGTGATCGCCGAGACGCAGGCCATCGCCAAGCGGATCGAGAGCGTGCTGCAGGAGCCGCCGCAGCCCTCGGGCCCGTCCGGAAAGAACGGGCGGAGCAGCAACAACCAGACGCAGTAGGCGGGGATCGGGCGGGCGCGGGGAGGCCGCCGCGGGGCGGCTTCCCCGCTTTCGGGCCGGGCCAGCTTTGCCCCGGCCGCCCTGCGGCCGGGGCAAAGCCTCACGCCACGACATCCCTCAGCGGTTGCTCTTGATCGCGTTCCAGAACGCCGGCGTCGCGTAGCGCTCCTCCCAGAGGGCGAGGCCCTGCAGGTGGTCCGCCTTGGCGAGCTTGATCTTGGCGACGACCGACTGGGCGTCCTCGTACCACACGACGTGCTGGGTGCCCGCGGACGTGTAGGTGAAGTGCGGGTCGCCTTCGGCGTCGCGCGTGACGTGGCTGCTGCCCGGCAGGCTCGGGATCTTGTTGAGCCCGACCGTCGGCGTGCCGTGGCTCTTGCAGCTCGTCCAGTTGTACCCGTAGTCGGCGATGCCGAGCAGGATCTTGTTGGCGGGCATGCCGTCCTTCAGGGCGATGCCGAGCCGCTCCTTCACCCAGGTGAGCTGGGCGATGGGGCCGGGGCAGCTGCCGTCGTCGTGCTGGTCATAGGTCATCAGCACGGCGGCGTTCGAGTTCGCCGCGATGGCGCGGTAATCGAAGGCTCCCGAGTTGGCGGCGGAGACCGAGGTCGCCGGGATGATGCTGACCTCGACCAGCTTGCCCATGGGATGGAGCTTGGCATAGAGCGCGGTGATGAACGCGGTCATGCCGGCGCGGACGCTGCTGGGCAGCGGTTCGAAGTCGATGTTGATGCCGGCGAAGTCGTTCTTGCTCACCAGGTTGGCGATGTTGGCGACGGCGGCGGCGCGCGTGGCGGCGCTCTGCAGGAAGGCAGACGTCGCGTTGGCGTTGTTGATCAGCGGCGCAAGCGCGACGTGATTCGCCTTCGCCCACTTCTCGAGGGCCGGCTGCGGGCTGCCCTTGACAGAGCCGTCCGGCTCGACGTGGAACCAGTACGGGGCCAGGGCGGACACCATGGACTTGTTCGCGGCCGTGAGCGGGCTGACCCTGCTGACCGGGGACGAGCCGCTGCTCGCCTCGAACACCAGGACCTTCAGACCGCCGCCGCCGAAGAGGCCCCCCGACGGCGACTGGCGGACGGCGCCGCCGAATCCGCAGCCGGTGGCGACCACGGTGGCCAGGGCCAGGGCTGCAGCCAGCCAGGCGTGACACCGACGCAAGCACGATCCCCCCTCCCCCGCGGCTAGGCGCGGGGTCCAGATCGGGGGTAGTATGCCTCGCGGCGGCAGCGCGCTACGCCCTCGCGTGCCACGCGCTGGCACGCTGCGCATCCCTTGTCCGGGGGCCGGTTGCGCTTTCGCCCGCGGCGGCCGCGACAAGGGGGCCGCGCTGCCCCTGGCGCGCGCTCGGGGCGGGTTGCGCCCTCGCCCGGGGTCCGCGGCGTGCCCTGTCGAGCGTGTCTTTCCCGGAGTGGCGGCGGGCCCTGTGCCTGGTCCGACTTGGCCGTCGCTCGCGGCAGCCGGACCGCGCGCTGGCGTGCGGCGCCCGCCGCAAGGGCACTTTTGCGCGGGGCCGATCGAGCGGTCGCCCGCGGCGGCCGCTCCCTACGCCTTGGCGCGCGGCTCCGGCAGGGCGCCGCTCTCGTCCCCGAACATGCGGCGGTAGCCCTCCAGGCTGATGAGGACCTCGCGCGACTTGCTGCCCTGGTGGGGCCCGACCAGGCCCCGCTCCTCCATCATGTCGATCAGGCGGCCAGCGCGGGTGAAGCCAACCCGGAGGCGCCGCTGCAGCATCGAGACCGATGCCTGGCCCGTCTCCGCCACGACGCGCACGGCATCGGCGAAGAGCGCGTCGCCGGCCTCGTCCCGGTCCTCGCCCCCCTCCTCGGCCTCGGCCGAGGCGATCTCGGCGTTGAACGCCGGCTTGCCCTGGCTGCGCAGGTAGGAGAGGATGGCCTCCAGCTCGTTGTCGGACAGGAAGGCGCCCTGCGCGCGGATCGGCTTGCTGCCGCCGACGGGGTGGAACAGCATGTCGCCGCGGCCGAGGAGCTTCTCCGCCCCGGCCACGTCGAGGATGGTGCGCGAGTCCACCTGCGAGGCGACGGCCAGGGCGATGCGCGTCTGGATGTTCGCCTTAATCACGCCCGTGATGACGTCGACGGACGGCCGCTGGGTCGCCACCACCAGGTGGATGCCGGCAGCCCGCGCCATCTGGCAGAGGCGCTGGATGGAGTTCTCCACGTCCGCCCGCGCCACCAGCATCAGGTCGGCCAGCTCGTCAATCACGACGACGATGAAGGGCAGCCGCTCGGCACCCGCATCCTGCGCCCACTGGTTGTACGCGCCGATGTGGCGGACGCCCGCCTCGGCGAAGCACGCGTACCGCCGCTCCATCTCCGCGATGACCTTGCGCAGGGACGCCGCGGCCTTCTTCGCGTCCGTCACCACCGGCGCCAGCAGGTGCGGGATGCCGTTATAGACGGACATCTCCACCATCTTCGGGTCGATCAGCAGCAGGCGCAGCTCGTCCGGGCGCGCCTTGAAGAGCAGGCTCGTCAGCATGGCGTTGAGGGTGATGCTCTTGCCGGAGCCCGTGGCGCCACCGATCAGCACATGCACCATGCGATCCAGGCTGGAGACGACGGGCCGGCCGGCGATGTCCTCGCCCAGGGCCACGGTCAGGGGCGAGGCCGAGTGCTTCCACTCCCCCGTCTCCATCACGTCGCGCAGGAACACCGGCGTGACCTCGACGTTCGGCACCTCGATGCCGACGACCGACTTGCCGGGGATCGGCGCCACGATGCGCACGTCCACGGCCGCAAGCGCCAGGGCGATGTCGTCGGCGAGCGAGGAGATGCGGTTGACGCGCACCCCCTCGCCCGGCTGGAGCTCGAAGCGCGTGACCGTCGGCCCCTGTGCGATCTCGACCACCTTGGCATGCACGCCGAAGGATGCCAGCGCGTCCTCCAGCGCCCGGCCGCGGGCCGCCGCGTCGCGCTGCCCGGCGCCCTTGCCGCGGGCCGAGCGCTTGCGCAGCAGGTCGAGCGACGGCAACTGGAACAGGCCCGCGTCGGCCAGGGTGAGCTGCGCGGGCCCGAGCGGCCCGTCGTCCACCTCGGGCGGCTTGGCCGACCGGCGCCGCTCGCTTCCTGCCGTCGCCGGCCGGCTGGGCGCCTCCGCCCGGGCGGGGGGCTCCGCCGGCAGCACCGGCTCGACCAGATCCGTCTCGTGGGCGAAGCCGGTTCCGCTGAAGATCGGCACCGCCGGCGCGTGCGCGATGGCGACGGGCTCGACGGGCTCGACGGGCGTGAGCGGCAGGGGCTCCGCCACGGCCAGGGCCGTCTCGGCGGCCAGCGCCCGCCCACCGTGGCCGTTGCCCGCCAGCACCGGCACGGGCGCCGGCTCGCCGACCGGCACGTAGACGAAGTCGATCACGGCGCGCGCAAGCGCGCCGAGTCCGGCCAGAAGCAGGCCGATGGCCGCCGTGACGATGGGGACGATGGGCCGCTGCAGGATCAGGATGAGGGCGATGGCGGCGGCCACCGCCAGGACGATCTCCGCGCCTGTGGGCCCCAGCAGCCGGCCCAGCGGCCAGGCCAGGCTGGCCCCGACCAGGCCCCCGGCCTGTCCATGCCAGCCGGACACGAACGCCTGCCCCGCCGGCACCCGCAGGTGCAGCCAGCCGTCCGCGGCGCCCGTCAGCAGCAGCGCACCCGTGACGCGACCGGACATACCCTCGCGGGGAACCGGGAAGATCAGTACCAGCCCGTACAGGGCCGCGACCAGCGGCGGCACCACGCTCAGCCTGCCGCAGAGCCCCTGCAGGGCATCGCGCAGCAGCGTGGGCACGCTGCCGGCCACGGGCCCGTGCGCGCTCACAGCCAGGGTGCCGAGCGCGCCGGCGCACAGCCAGATCAGGCCCGCCGCCTCACGGCGCAGTTCCGGCCTCATGGCAAGCCGAGGGCGGCGAGCGCGGCCGCGGCCAGCGTCCCCAACCCCAGCGCGGCGCAGTAGGCCCCGAAGCGGCTCAGCCGCTGCGGCACCCCTCCCCGCAGAAACAGGCGGATTGCGGCGGCGCCGGCGAGCGCGGCCACTCCTGCCCCGAGCCAAAGCGAGCCCTCCCCCCGCCAAGCGGGAAGCTCAAGCAGCGTGGCGCCACCGACGCTCGGCAGCGCCAGCAGAAAGGCGAACGCCGCCGCCTCCCCGGGCTCCAGCCCCACCGCCAGCCCCCCGACCAGCGCGGCGCCCGAGCGCGAAACGCCCGGCACCAGCGCGACGGCCTGAAAGAGACCGATCACCAGCGCGTCGCGGAGGCCCAGCGACGTGGCCGTGCCGCCCCCGGTGCGCGCGGAAACCGCCCTCTGCGGCGGAGCCGTTCGCCCCCCGCTTCCCCGAGCCCTTCGTGACCAAGCCAAAAAAGGTGACAATTTCGATACTTTTGGTCCTCCGGGCCTTGCTGGGGCGCCACCCGGCGGCAGCGGGCGCGCCGAACGGCCGTCATGGTTGCCTCTTCCGGCGCCGGCATCGGCAGTGGCATCGGCGCCGCCATCGGCGGGGGCGCCTCCCGCTCGTCCGCCGTGCACGCCGGTCACGCCGCCCCCGCGCAGGCGCCCTGCCCACAAAAGGCCTGCGCCCGTCACCAGCCACCCGGCCCCGAGGGCGGCCGGCTGCTCGAATGCCCGCTCCAGCAGCGGCCGCAGCAGCAGGCCCGCGCCTGCGGCGGGCACCGACGCCACGACCGCCGGCAGCAGCAAGCCCCGCCACGTCCGCCGGATGCGCCCCGCCATCGTCACCGCCACCGCCACCAGGGTGCCGGCGTGGAGCGCGATCTCCAACGACAGGCCCGGGCGGCGCACGCCCAGCAGCCACTGGGCGAGGACCAGATGCCCGGAGCTGCTCACCGGCAGAAACTCGGTGGCCCCCTGGACCAGGCCCAGCAGAATCACCGTGAAGACGGGCAAAGTATATCACACGTGGCGAACATGTGCTCTCCGCGCAGGCGTTCGGCATCGCAGGGGACCGGCCGCGCGGGGCCGGGGGCGTCCGCCCGTCCGCCTTTCGGCCCACGCGTATGCCGGCACCGCGGGCGCTATCCAAAGCGGGCGTGTCGCTGGCCGGCGAGCCGCCCTGGCCGCCGGGCCCGCGGACGCGCTCCCGCGCCCTCTCTCGACCCGCGGCCCGTGGCAGAGAGCCGCCCCACCACGGCGATCGCACCCCCGCGCACCCCCGCGGCCGCCCCCGCGCCAGCTGCGACCGTCCCGCCCGTCCACGCCCCCACCCGAACGGGCA
>JAJYVM010000122.1 GCA_021792015.1 Bacillota bacterium
AGATGTCGTGCACGTGCCGGTACGCCGCCACGTAGATGTCCGCGTCCTTGCCCCACTGGAACGCGCTCCAGGGGTCCCAGTCGCCGTTCATCTCGTTGTCCCAGCGGAACAGGAACGGGATGCCGGTCGCGGCCGCCTGCCGCGCGAAGGTGCGCAGGTAGGGATCGTCGCGGCCCTGGAGGATGGCGCCGAGCGCCGAAGTGCCGTTGGCGTAGGGCAGCGCCCGCCCCGCGTTATTCCCCGGCGCCCACGACTGCAGGGTCACCTCCACGACCTTGCCCTGGGCCTGCGCCTTTCGCAGCAGTGCCGCCGGGAACGGCTGGCCGATGCTCAGGTAGACCATGACCACGCGGAGGTTGGCCCCGAGCTCCTTCTGCAGCTGGTCGACGGCCGCAAGGCTCGGCGCCTCGGGGTTGACGGCGGGCTCGTAGACGCCCCAGGCGAGGCCGGGCGCTGCGGGCACCAGCGGCGCCGGGCGGGCGGGGGCGTGGGGGAGGGCGTAGGCGTTGCTCCCGTATCGCGCAACAGGCCGCACGGACCTGACGGCATTGCTCGCGGCGGCGTACGCCGCCGCAAAATCCGGTTCCGTTGCGTTCACCATGACCGTCAGCACCACGCCGTTCCCCGTCAGCCAGTCCCACTCCGCGTACTCGCGCATGTCCGGGTGCATCAGGGGCATGGCGGGCCGCACCCAGTGCCGGAACCACGAGGTGCCGGCGTGCTGCAGCCGCAGCAGGCGGATGCCGTTCCACTGCTGATCGACCGAGCGGTTGCTGTACTCGACGTAGGTCGTGGCGGCCGCGGCGTCCGCGACCGGCTGCGCGTACACCCGCAGGGAGGCGTCCGCCGTGTTCCAGCGCGCCACGTCGGGAAGAAGGCTCGGATCGAAGGTCCAGCCGGCGGGCGGCGTCATGGCGTAGCCGTCGGGGTGGTCGGTGAACGTGGGGGCGGGCGGGGCGCCGGCGGCGGGCGCGGTCGCGGGGGCCGGGGCAGCGGTCTTGGTCGCGACCGCCGTGGGCTGGGGGGCCGGCTTGGCGGCCGGGGTGGCGGAGGCTGGAGCGGACACGGTGCCGGATGCCATGGGGCTCGAGGTCGCCGTGGCACTGGTGGTCACGGCGGCGGTCGCCGCGGCGGGCGGGAAGATCGGACCGCCGGCCGCGGGCTGCGCGCCGGCCGTCGGTGCGGCTGCCGCGCGCCAGGCGCCCAGGGTCCCCGCCACCATGATCAGGCCCACCACCATCGCCGCCCATCGCCGCAAGCCCCTTCGCCTCCCCGCATCGAGCGTAGGGGGAACGGGGTGGGGGCCGGCATCGGGCGCCCGCCGGAGCCGGGGTCGGCCGATTGGGGGAGGCGCAGGTGCGGGCTCGCCGCCGCCGAACGCTACGGGCGAGGGTGGGCGCGGGCTCCGCCGCGACCACGCGAGTGGAACGGTGGGCGCGGGCTCCGCCGCGACCACGCGAGTGGAACGGTGGGCGCGGGCTCCGCCGCGACCACGCGAGTGGAACGGTGGGCGCGGGTTGCCCCGCGGCCATGCGATTGAGTAAGGAGGCTGCGCCGATGGGCATCGTGTGCGGCGCCATCTCGCCCCATGGCGGGATCGTGGTGCCGGAGGCCCGCGATCGCACCGAGCAGGTGGCTCCGAAGACGCGGGCGGCGATGGAGGAGCTGGGCCGGCGCTTCGCCGCCGCGCGCCCGGAGACCATCTTCGTCATCACGCCGCACGGGATCAGCGTGGACGACGCGTTCGCCGTGAGCAACGCCGAGCGGGCCGAGGGCGAGCTCGGCAAGTTCAAGCAGGACTTCGAGGTGGACCGCGAGCTGGCGCGCGCCATCGTGGCCACGTGCCGGCGCGACGGCGTGCCGGCGGTCCTGATGTCCACCCGCATGAGCAGCGACCCCAACTACGGGACCCGGATGCCCCTCGATTGGGGCTGCACCATCCCGCTGCACTTCATGGGGGCCAGCTGGGAGCCGAAGCCGAAGGTCGTCGTGGCAAGCCCGAGCCGGCAGCTGTCGCTGCAGCAGCAGGTGGCGTTCGGGCGCGCGGTGGCCAAGGCGGCGGCGGAGACGGGGCGGCGGGTCGGCTACATCGCCAGCACCGACCTGGCCCACTCCCACGCGGACGGCGCGTACACGTACCATCCGGACGCCAAGCCCGTCGACGCCTACCTGCAGGAGTGCTTCAGGTCCGACAACCTGCTGCGGCTGCTGGACATCGACATGGCCCAGGTGCGCAACGCGAAGCCGGACGGGATCTGGCAGATCCTGACGCTGGCCGGGGCGCGCGAGGTCGCGCCGATGCGCGGCGAGTTCCTCTCGTACGAGCAGCCCAGCTACTTCAGCATGGGCTGCGTGGCGTTCGCGCCGGCGTAAGGAACCACGCGCAGGCGCGGGAGCAGCGGTCGCCGGAGCCGGCCACCTTCACCCGGGGCCACCAGGCTTCGGCCCGGCGGCCCCTTGGCGTGGTGTGGCTCAGCCGGGTTGCGGCTGCGGTCCGAGGCGGCCGCAGCCCGGATGCACGCCGGCCTGCAGGCCGTGGGCCACCGCGATCCGCTGGAACATGGCCGCCAGCTGCTGCCGCTCGCCTTTGCGAGTTCGTACAGGCTTCCGGTCTCGCCCTGGTACTTGCTGGCCTTAAAGATGAAGTCCATGAGGTGAGCGGAGCCGCTGCAATCTTCCCTCCGAATAGGCAGGCAGCGACGAGCGGTCCCCCCGGGTCGACCCACAGACCGCCCTGTTGTCGGCTACGGCAGGGTCACCCGCACCAGAGCCCGTGCGACTTCATCGCCCGGCATGATGAGGCCGTCGATCTCGTACGTGAAGCGCCCCTGCGTCCAGCGAACCCAAGTATCGGGCGCCTCGGCGCCGATGGGCATGACGAGTTGCCCGTGGGTGCCGGGCCCGATGGGATTGCCGGCCGCAGGCAGGCTGACTTGAATTCGACGCGCGGGCGGGAGCAAACTTGCCGGCGTGGTGGCAAAGCCGCTCATAATCGCGTACGACCAGCCACCTTCCGTCCACCCGAGGCCGTGACCGGGATAAAAGGTCCCCACAATGCCTGGCACGATGGCGACGGACTCCCCTTGGCCGGTGAAGGTCGCCGCGGGCATTGGGGGCAGCGAGCCCGCTGCTCCGCCCCAAATCTCCGCGATGAACGCGTCCCGTGCCACAGCCACGGGGGCGTTGATCGACACGGGCTTTGCGTACCAGTGGATGGAGACATCGTAGGAGCCCGCTGTCGCCCTTGCGTCAATGGCATAGCCATTGCTTCCCGCCGGCGGCGACGGCAGCCGGCTCGGCAAGTAAACTGGCAGCTTGGCCGACGCCAGGTTAGCGAGGACCGGGACCAGCGCGGCGGCCGGCTGGCCCTGAGGCGGGGCCGCGGTGCCACAGGCCGCCAGAAGCAAGCAGCCGACCAGCAGCCCGACCCTGGCGGGTGCGACGACCTGACGCAACGGGCAGACTCCTTCCCCTCGGTCTGGCACGGCGCCGAGCTCCGGCCTCAACAGTGATTTCGCAAGGCCCCCTATCGTGTGCGACGGTTGCCGCCTTGCCCAGGTTCCCCGCCATGGCGCCCTGCCCAACGAATTGGTTCAACGGCTTGGAGCGTTAGGGGGCGACCGATACAGGCCCAGCGTCATGTGGTAGTCACGACCTCCGACGGCCATCTCGTGGCCTGCCGAGTGGCTTGGCGTCCGGAGCGAGTGACGTCGCAGCAGGGAAGCCCCTCGTTCCCTACGGGCCGTAGGTACCTGACTCAACCCGAGAGTCAGGACTGGAATAGCCGGACTGCCGCCTGAACGAACGGCGGGGGCGCCGCCGTTGGGCTGCCGCGCGCTGTGACGCCGGACCGACCCGGTGGGCGGGGTCGGCCGCGCCCTCACCATCGGCCGCCCGACAGCGCGTGGATGAGGGGGCGCGCGCAGGCGCGCCCCGCACGATCATTGCGGCAGCCGGAACTGCGCCTGCACGATGGCGGTCAGCTGCTTCTGGATGGTCGTCGTGTCGTACTGGCCGTTGTTGCTGACCTGCGACGAGTTGACGGGGGTCAGCTGGAGCGGCTGCGTCTGCACCGAGACCAACTGGCCAACCTTGCGGCCCGTGGCGGCGGCGATCTGCTGCGCGCGGCTCTGGGCCTCGGCCGTGGCCTCGGCGGTCAGCTTGCCGCGCAGGGTGTCGAGCTTGGTGTAGTAGTACTCCATGCTCTGGGTGGAGAAGGCCACGCCCTCGCTCACCAGCGGGGTGACGTCCTGCGCGATGCGCGTGACGCCCTGGACGTCGCCCGACCGCACCGTCACCGCCTGGTCCAGGTGGTAGCCGGCGATGTTGAATTTGCCGCAGGCGGACGGGTTCTGCGCGCAGTCCACGTAGATCTGGCTCATGGTGACGGGGGAGATCGTGATGTCGGCGGCCGCGACCCCGCGGCTCTGCAGAAACGCCTGCACGGCGGCCTGGTCCTTGCTCATCTGGGTGTAGCCGGCCTGCAGCGCCTCGGGCTGGGCGTTCACGAAGAAGTCGCCGGTCCACTTGACCTGGTCCGAGGTCACCAGCATCTGCGCCTGGCCGGTCACGGTCAGCAGCGAGGTGTTGAAGGTCTTGATGTAGTCGACGGCGTTGGCCGTGACGACCGTGCCGATGACGACGGCGGCGCCGAGGACCACGGCCGCGAGGAGCTGGACCCAGGGACCGATGCCGCGTGCTCGCATGCGCGCTCAGGCGCTCCCTTCGCGGGTTCACGCCCCGATGGTCGCGCGGCGGGGGCCGCACGACCATCGGCCGCATTGCGCGCGCGCGGGGACCGATGGGACCTGGCGCAGCCGCCTGCCGGCCCACTGCCCTACTGGGGCAGCCGGAACTGGGCCTGGACGATGGCGGTCAGCTGCTTCTGGATGGTCGAGGTGCTGTACTGGCCGCCGTTGCTCACGCTGGGCGAGTTGAGGGAGGTGAGCTGCAGCGGTTCCTCCCGCACGGAGACCAGTTGGCCGATCTGGCGGCCCGTGGCGGCTGCGATCTGCTTGGCCCGCGCCTGCGCTTCGCTGGTCGCCTCGGCGATCATCTTGGCCCGCAGGGAGGCGAGCTTCGTGTAGTAGTAGGCCAGGTTCTGCGTCGAGAAGCTGACGCCCTGATCGATCAGCGGCGTCGTGTCGCTCGCGATCTTGGTGATCCCCTGGACGTTGCTGGACTGCACCGTCACCATCTGGCTGAGCCGGTAGCCGGCGATGTTGAACTTGCCGCAGATGCCAGGCTGCTGGGCGCAGTTGGCGAAGATCTGGTTCATGCTCACTGGCGAGATGGTGATGTCGGCGGCGGGGACACCCTTGCCGGTCAGGAAGCTGTTCACGGCGGCGGCGTCCTTCTTCATCTGGGCGTAGGCCGGCTGCAACTGAGTGGGCTGGGCGTTGACGAAGAAGTTGCCGGTCCACTTCACCTGGTTCGAGGTGACGTCCATCTGCGCCTCGCCGGTCACGTTGAGCAGCGAGGTGTTGAAAGTCTTGATGTAGTCGATGGACTGGGTCGTGATGATCGCCGTCACGACGAGGGCGATCCCGAGCACGAGGGCCGAGAGGACCTGGAGCCAGGGGCGCATGTCGCGAGGGGTCTCCGCCAAGCCTTCCATCACTCCCTGCCTGACTCTGACGCCCGGCGCGCCGGATTGGTTCCCGCGCCGTGAGGGGGAATCCGCATGATGGTCCGCGAGGTCCGGCCGCTGCTGCTGGCCGCCGACATCGAGCGGCCGGTGCGCACCTCGTTCGGCACGATGGCGCGCCGGTACGCGCTGCTGGTGGAGGTCCTGACGGACGCCGGCCTGCGGGGGCTGGGGGAGATCTGGTGCAACTTCCCGCCCTGGGCGCCCGTCGACCGCATTGCCCTGCTGCAGGCGATGGGGCCCACCCTGGTCGGCGCCGACCCGACGCGGCCGGCGGCCGTCTGGGAGCGCCTGCTGCGGGGCAACGAGGTGCTGGGCCTGCAGTGGGGGGCGCCGGGGCCCGTGCGCCACGTGCTGAGCGGCATCGACACGGCGCTCTGGGACATCGCCGCGCAGGCGGCGGGGCTGCCGCTGCACCGGCTCCTGGGCGGGGGCGGGGCCGCGCGCTGGGCGCAGGGCGCGGCGCGTGGGGCGGGGGCGGCGGGGGCGACGGACGCTGCGGGTGCGCCGCGTGGGGCAGGGGCGGGGGCGAGGGCGAGGGCGAGGCCTGCGGCCGGTATGACCGACGCGGCGGGTGCGCCGCGTGAGGCTGAGGCAGGGGCTGAGGCAGGGGCTGAGGCAGGGCCGAGGGCGAGGGCAGGGGCGTGGCCCGGGGTTGGGCCCGGTGCCGGGGCCGGAGCGACGGTGCCCGTTTATGCCAGCGGCCTCGACCCTGAGGGCGCGGAGGCGATGGCCGCCCGCCAGCTGGCGCTCGGCGTGACCGCCTTCAAGCTCAAGGTGGGCTTTGGGGCGGAGGCGGACCAGCGGGCTGCGCGCGCCCTGCGCGAGGTTGTGGGCGGCGCGGCGCGGATCATGGTCGACGCCAACCAGGCGTGGACGCCCCGCCAGGCCGTGGCCGCCATCGCGGGCCTTGCCGGCGCCGGGCTGCACTGGGTGGAGGAGCCGGTGCGCTGCGACGACCTGCGCGGCCTGGCCGAGGTGCGGCGCGCGGCCGGGGTGCCGACCGCGGCCGGGGAGAACCTCTACGGGCTGGCCGCAGCGCAGGCGGCCGTGGCGCTCGACGCCGTCGACGTGCTGCAGCCCGACGTGAGCAAGACCGGGGGCATCACCGAGTCGCTGGCGGTCGCCCGGTTGGCGGACGCACACGGCAGGCGCTGCGCCCTCCACTTTCTGGGCGGGGCCGTCGGGCTGATGGCCAGTGCCCACGTGGCCGCGGCGGCGGCCGGGGGACCGCTCTGGCTGGAGCTTGACGCCAACCCGAACCCCCTGCGCGAGGGCCTGCTGCTCGATCCGCCCGCCGTGCGCGACGGCGCCCTGCTGCTGCCGGCGGGGCCGGGACTGGGCATTGCCCTCGACCCCGCGGCCCTTCGGCGATATGGGGTCGACCTACCCTGATCCGCCCCACTTGACACCCATCCGCGCCCACGATAGGGTAGCCCTTGGTCGCTTTAGTTGTTTATCGCAGTAAAGAGGTGAAGAGCCCCCATGCCGGGTGCCCTTGACGCCGCCCTCGGCCACGCCGCTGCCCGCCGCCGCACCGAGAGCCTGCTGGCCGCCACGTTCGCCGCGTGGGGCTACGCGGAGGTGGACGTGCCCCTGCTGCAGCCCGCCGACGGCGGCGAAGACTTCGGCGGCGCCTACCGCGTGATCGACCAGGACGGCGCCATCCTGGCCCTGCGCCCCGACCTGACGGGCCCGATCGCGCGCCTGGTGGCCACCGAGGATGAGGGCGGCCCGCGCCCCCGGCGCCTCTTCTACCTGGCCACGCTCTTTCGCCGTGCGGCCGGGGACGGCCCGCGCGAGATCCCGCAGGCCGGTGCCGAGCTGATCGGGGCCGCCGGCCCGGAGGCCGACGCCGAAGCCCTGGCCCTGTGCCTGGACACGCTGGCCACCATCGGGCTCGGCGCCTGCCGGATCGCCGTGGGCCACATGGGCCTGATGCAAAGCCTGGTCGACGGTGCGGCCGGGGCCGAGGCGGCGCTCTTGCGACGCGACTTCGTCGCGCTCGCACGCTCGTTCCGGGGTGGGCCGCCGGCTGCCCTGACCTGGCGGGGGAGCGTGGCAGCGGCCCTGGCGCGCGGCGGCCTGCCGTGGACCGAGGACGGCGCGCCGCTGCGCCGCACCCTGGAGCTGCTGCGCGATGCCGGCCTCGGCCAGCGCGTGGACGTCGAGCCGGCCCTGTGCCGCCCCGGCGGCTACTACACCGGCCTGGTGTTCGAGGTCAGCCACCCCGCCCTGGCCCAGCCGATCGGCGGCGGCGGCCGCTACGACGGGCTGCTGGCCCGCTA
Source organism: Bacillota bacterium (assembly GCA_021792015.1). Taxonomy (GTDB): domain Bacteria; phylum Bacillota; class Sulfobacillia; order RBS10-35; family JAJYVM01; genus JAJYVM01. The sequence goes on from JAJYVM010000122.1 coordinate 7,936, forward strand.
CGGCGGTGCCGAGCCGGCCGTCGGGTTCGCCCTCGACCTCGACCTCGCCGCCTCGGCCACGCGCGCGCAGGCGGGCCTGCCCGTGGCCGGCGGGATGCTGCTGGCCCCCGAGCCCGGCGCGGAGGCCGGCGCCCTGCGCCAGGCCCGTGAGCTGCGTCAGGCCGGGACCCGGGTCGTGCTGGACTTCGCTGCGCGCACCGCCGCCGAGCGGGCCGCCTACGCCGCCGCCCTCGGCTGTCGCGAGGTGCGGGCCGGCGGCGAGCGGATGGTGCTGCCATGGGCCTGACGGTGCGATCGTGCGCCAACCCCTCGCGGAGGATGCTGCCGTGGGCCGCCTGTGCGACCACGCGCCGCCCCCTCGGGGACGCCGCCGCCACGGGCCTGACGGTGCGATCGTGCGCCAACCCCTCGCGGAGGATGCTGCCGTGGGCCGCCTGTGCGACCACGCGCCGCCCCCTCGGGGACGCCGCCGCCACGGGCATGACGGCGCGGCCGTGCGCCAACCCCTCGCGGAGGATGCTGCCGTGGGCCGCCTGTGCGACCACGCGCCGCTCCCTCGGGGACGCCGCCGCCACGGGCCTGACGGTGCGATCGTGCGCCAACCCCTCGCGGAGGATGCTGCCGTGGGCCTGACGCTGGCGCTGCCCAAGGGACGACTCTGGCCCGACGTGCAGGCGCTGCTGGACCGTGCCGGCCTGCCGGCCATCGGGGGCCTCGCCGAGGACCGCCAGCTCCTGCACGACGCGGCCGACGGCTGGCGCTACCTGCTGGTGCGCCCCTCGGACGTCCCCACCTTCGTGCGCGAGGGCGTCGCCGACGCGGGCGTCACAGGCAAGGACGTGCTGTTCGAGGACGGCGACGGGCTCTACGAGATGCTGGATCTCGGCATCGGCCGCTCGCACATGGCGGTCGCCGTGCCCGCGGACGGGCCGGACTGGGCCCGGCTGCTGGCGGAGCGCGGCGGCAGCCTGCGCGTGGCCACCTCCTACCCGGCCGCCGCCCGCGCGTTCTTCGCGGCGCACGGCCTGTCGCCGCGGGTGATCCGCCTGCGCGGCTCCGTGGAGCTGGCGCCGCAGGTGGGCCTGGCCGACTGCATCGTCGACCTGGTGGAGACGGGACGCACCCTGGCCGCCAACGGCCTGCGCGAGGCGGTGGCGATCGGGCCGGTGACGGCCCGCCTGGTGGCCAACCAGCAGGCCTACCGCTGGAAGGGCGCCGATCTCGGGGGCCTGCTCGGGCGGCTGCGGGAGGTGGCGGCATGAGGTGGCGGACGGCCGCGGAGCTGCTGGCGCGCCGCGGCGAGGTCGCGGCGGAGGTGGCGGCCCGGGTCGCGGAGATCCTGGCGGCGCTGCGGCAGGAGGGCGGCCCGGCCCTGGCGCGGCTCGCGCGCGAGCTGGACGGCGCCCAAACGGTGGCGCCGGCAACGGAAGCCGATTTGCGGGCGGCGTACGCCGCCCTCGATGACCGCACCCAGCAGGCCCTGCGCACGGCCTACGCCCGCCTCTACGCGTACCAGGTCCGCACCGTCCCCCGGGGCTTTGGCTTT
>JAJYVM010000123.1 GCA_021792015.1 Bacillota bacterium
GCGCCGTCTCCGTGCCGGATGCTACGCATCATCCTCGCCTGGGGCCAGAAAGGCATCGACCGCAGCGGCGAAGGCGTCGGGCTGGTCACGGGGCAACCAGTGGCCACAGGCCGGCGGCACCTGCAGTGACGCCCGCAGCATCGCCGACGCCATGGAGCAGAACCAGCGCCGGCTCGCCCTGACCGGCCTCACGCACAGGCCGGCGCACGCCACCTGCCAGGACACGGCGCTCCGTGCCGACCTCCCCTATCCGTTGCGGCGCTTCGAGGCGATGATGGGCGCGCCGCGACGCGGCGCGTCACAATGATTCCGCAGTCCGGGCCTTACGTCCCCGCCGACTTCTTGGACGCGCCGGACGTGGCCGGCGCGGTCTTGCCCGCGCTGTCGGCGGTGGCTGCGGGCTTGGCGGCGGTCACGGCCGGCTTGCCCTTGGCAGCCGGCGCTGGCTGCACCGCCTGCCGCACCACGGGCATCGGGTACTCGACGGGCGGCGGCGACGGCTTCTGCGCCCCGAACCATCGCAGGGCGCCCAGCAGGGTCGCCGCGCTCTCCTCGTAGGACACCCGCACGCGATCGAGGGAGAGGGCGCCCTGCACCGAAGGCATGGCGAAACCGGGCCAGACGGTGACGGCCCCGAGGAACCCGTCCTTGCGCAGGGTCGCGATGACGGCCGGGTTGTAGTCGCCCGACGGATAGCAGAAGAAGCGGACGGGCACACCGAATGTGGTGCGGATCTTCTCGGCCGCGCCCACGGTCTGGGCCGCGAACTCCTGCGGCGACAGGATGGCCAGGTCGGCGTGGCTGAGGCCCTGCGTCTCGACCTCCCAGCCGTCGGCGATCATCGTCTTGACCTGCGCCGTGGTGAGGCCGCCCGCGATGTTGAGCCGGTCGACCACCAGGTTGAGCACGCCGGGCCAGCCGTAGCCCTTCAGGATGGGGACGGCCCGCGTGAACTGGCTGGTATAGCCGTTGTCGAAGCTCAACACGACCGGATGGGCCGGGGCCGCGGCCCTGCCCTGCCAGATGTCGTAGGCCTGCCGCATGGTGAGCGCGTGGTAGCCGGCGGCGTGCAGCGCGGCCATCTGCGCCGTGAACGTGGCCGCCGTCACGTAAAGGCCGGGCCACGGCGCGTTCGAGGGCGGTTTGGCGATCACGTGGTACATCAGGATCGGGATCGGCGGCGGGGGCGTCTTCGGCGCGGCCGGCGCCACGACCTGTGCGGGCGGCGCCACCGCCGGCCGGATGGCCTGGGCGACGGCGCCGACGACCTTTGGCTTGTGCGTCCGGGCCGGTGCCGCCACTTGGCCACACGCGGCCACGCTCCCAAGGAGCGCGACCGCCAGAGCGCCCACCGCCAACGACCGGCCGATGTTCATGGTCACTTGCGTATTCGGGGCCGGCGTCGCCCTCCCCTGCTCGGCTCAGCTGACGGTGCGGATCGTCCAGAAGTCGCTCGAAAGGGTCGTCTCCAGCAGGTAGGCGTATGGCAGGGTGAAATAGCCCCGCATCCCCCAGGCGGCGCCCCACGAGTTGCGTAGGATGAACCACTGGTTGGCGTCGTCGTAGCCGACCGCCACGACGGCGTGGCCGCCGATCACCGCCTCCCCCAGCGACGGCATCGGGGCGTGCCCCGTCCTGGCCACCGCCTGGCTCTCGAAGCTCTCGTAGACGGTGAACCCGACGACAAAGGGGTGGCCGCTGGCCAGGCAACCCTTCATCTGCGGCAGGGTCTGCACGATGCGCTGGTAGCTGACCGCCCTGTGCGCCAGCGCATCCTGGTAGCACGGGGCCGGCGGCTTGACCGCGAACTGGGCGATGACATACGGCCACATCGATTCCGGGCAGGCGCCCTGGCTCGCGACGGTCTTGATGCCGTCACGGATCTGCGCGCCGCTGTCGGAGCTGACGGTGCCCTCGATGACGCGCTCGTTGTAGTAGATGAACAGGCGCGAGGGCGGGAACACCTCGTGGAGCTTCTCCTTGGCCTGATCGAACTCGATGGCGCCCGCGATGGCGTTGGCCGTGCAGCTGCCCAGCTGGCCCTGGTTCTCGACCGGCGGGCACTGCGGGCGCAGGTCCATGGCGGAGGGCAGGTGCATCAGGATCTGAGGCGGCGCGGCGTACAGGTGGTCGCGGTGGTCCGGCAGGTCGCGGATCCAGCCATAACGTTGCGTGCGTCGGGGCATCCGTATCCCGCCTTTCTCCGTCCGGCTTTCCAGCCGCCGGCCGCGATCGCCCTTGAGCGCCCCAACCGCAGGAGGCACCGGGCGGGCGGCGAAGGGGCACTTCCATTCCATATGAAGCGCGCGGTCAGCCCGCGCGCGTAACGAGGTCCAATGAAGCGCGCGGTCCGCCCGCGCGCGTAGCGAGGTCCAATGAAGCGCGCGGTCAGCCCGCGCGCGTGGCGAGGTCCAATTAAGCGCACGGTCAGCCCGCGCGCGTGGCGAGGTCCAATTAAGCGCACGGTCAGCCCGCGCGCGGAGCGAGGTCCGAGGTCCAATGAGGGATTTCACCCCCACCCTGCGGGAGCTGTTCGGGTTCGCGTCCTTCCGCCCGGGGCAGGAGGAGCTTGTGCGGCGGGCCATGGCCGGGCGCGACTGCCTGGCCGTGCTGCCCACCGGCTCCGGGAAGTCGCTCGGCTACCAGTTGCCCGCCATGCTGCTGGAGCGGCCGACACTGGTGGTCTCCCCCCTGATTGCCCTGATGCGGGACCAGGTGGCCCATATGCCTCCCGGCCTGCGCGAGCGGGCAGCGTTTGTGAACTCCACGGTCGAGGCGGGCGAGGCCGCGGCCCACATGCACGGGCTGGCCGCCGGCCGCATCAAGCTTCTCTACGCGGCGCCGGAGCGGCTGCGGCAGGCCCGGTTCGCGGAGGCCCTGCGCGCGGCGCGCATCGGCATGGTCGTGGTGGACGAGGCCCACTGCGTGGCCCTCTGGGGCCACGACTTCCGGCCGGACTACCTCTTCATCCGCTCCGTGCTGGGCGGTCCGCTGCGCGAGGCCTCCGTCATGGCCCTGACCGCCACGGCCACACCGGAGACGGCCACGGAGATCGGCCGCGGACTCGGCCGCGAGCTCGAGGTCCTGCGCGCGAGCGTGGTGCGCGAAAACCTGCGCTACGACGTCGTGCAGGCGGGTAACGAGGAGGGCCGGCTGCGCCACGTCCTGGAGCGGGTACCGGGCCGGGCGGGGCCGGGCATTATCTACGTCCGTGCGCGGGAGCGGTGCGAGCGGGTGGCGGAGCTGCTGCGCCGGCGCGGGGTGGCTGTCGCGCCGTACCACGCGCTGCTCGACCGCGCGCTGCGCGCCGAGACCCAGGAGCGGTTCCTGGCGGGCGACCTGCGGGTCGTCGTGGCCACCACGGCGTTCGGGATGGGCGTCGACAAGCCGGATATCCGCTGGGTGCTCCTTTACAACTACCCCACCTCCATCGAGGAGTACGTGCAGCAGGTGGGCCGCGCCGGCCGCGACGGGCGGCCCAGCACCTGTACGCTGCTGGCAACGGCGGGCGATGGCGCCAACCTGCGGGCCTTCGCCCGGCGGGATGCCCCCACGGTGCACGAGCTGCGCCAGGTCTGGGCGGCCCTGCGCGCGGCGGGCGGCGAGGACGTCGCCGTCACGCCGGACGAGTTGCGCGCGGCGGCGGAGATCCCCGAGGAGCGGGATCCCCGCGTCCACTGCGGCCTGCTCGAGCGGGCCGGCCTCGTCGAGCGCCACTTCGACGCGGGCCCGGCCATGCGGCTCACCCTGCTGCCGCCGCCTGCGGACGCCGCCGAGCGGGTGGCGGCCCTCGTGGGCCGGCTCGAGGCGGCGGCCCGGGCCCGCTGCGAGGCCATGCTCGCCTTCGCCGCCACAGCCCGGTGCCGCCACCAGCAGGTGGCCCATCACTTCGGCGACAGCCTGGTGCCGCCGTGCGGGCGGTGCGACGTCTGCGCGCCGCTGCGGGAGGCCGCGCCAGCCGCCGCCCCGCGGCCGAAGGCACCGCCCCTGCCGGCCGACCCGGCCCGCGTCATCGTGGAGGCCGTCGCGAGCCTGCGCTGGCCCCTGGGCGTGCGCGGGCTGGTGGCGCTGCTGCGCGGGTCGGTGGCCGCGTCCCCATCGGCGCAGCGCCACCCCGCCTTCGGGGCCTTCGCCGCGAGCTCGGACGCCACCGTGGGCCGCTGGGTGGCGGAGCTGCTGGCCACGGGCCATCTGGTGCGCATGGAGGGGGAAGGGGGCTACCCCGTGCTGGCGGTCGCCCGCCGCGACGGGCTGCCGGAGCTCGCGGCTCCGCCGGCGCGGGGCCGGGGCCCGCGGACGGAGGCGGTCCGGGCCCCTGCCCCTGCGCTCGATGCCGCCGCGGAAGCGCGCTTCGCCGCGCTGCGGGCGTGGCGGGCGGAGGCGGCGAAGGCGGCGGGACTGCCGGCTTACATGATCCTGCACGACAGCACCCTGCGCGAGATCGCCGCCGATCCGCCGCCCGACCTGCCGGGCCTGGCGCGCCGGCGAGGCATGGGACCTCGCAAGATCGAGGCCTGGGGGCAGGATCTGCTGACGGTGCTGGCGGCCAACAGGCCATGACCGACTCGGCCGACTTCGACGTCCTGGCCCTCTGGGGCGCCCCCGACGAGAAGCGGCGCGCCGCCACGGCCACCCGATCAGCCCGGCGACCATCGCCAACATGGCCAAGCGGGGCGCGATCAGCTGCCAGCACGCCTCTTCATGCTGCGGTGGCTGGAGCGGCCCCCCGAGCACTGGCGCCCCAACCCCGCGCCTGACGCCTACGCCAGCTCGATGACGTCCAGGCAGCCGCTCAGCCGGTCGCTCAGGTAGACGATGCCGTCGGCGCCGACGTACAGGTCGTTGGTCTGCACCACCGGCTGATCCGGGAAGGGATCGGGCTGGTAGTGCGCCACCTCGGCCGGGTGGGCGGGATCCCCGATGTCGTATACGCGGAAGCCGGCCGCGAAGTGGCTGACGAAGATCCGGTCCTGCCGCCGCATCGAACCGGGCAGGTTCTCGTGCAGGTTGTGGGGCCCGATGCGGCCCCGGCGCAGCTCCGGGGGTAGGTCCGGAACGGGGCAGCGCGAGAGCTCGCGCGGGTGGCTGCCGTCCCCGAGCTCGAAGATGCGCACGTACTTCGGCGGCTCCTTGCCCGGATCGGCCACCGACTCGTCCGTCACGGCCAGCAGGCCCCGGCCCAGAAGCGGCAGGACCGTGTGGGTGTTGCCGCCCTCGGCCGGGGTCCAGCCGCGCGCCTCCCCGATCTGGCGCGGGCGGGCCGGGTCGGCGACGTCCAGGATCACCAGGCCGTAATCCCAGCAGCCCATGTAGGCACGCGTGCCCTCCACCACGGCGTGGTGGAGGTTGAAGTGAAGGCCGCCGGCATCCTGGCGGGGCTCGTCGTCCTTCACGCCGGGCAGCCACCAGCGGCCCGCCAGCGCAGGCCGGCCGGGGTCGGAGACGTCCACGATCAGGAGCATGCGGTCGCGGAAGCCGGCCGCCACGGCCGAGACGTACGCGTAGCGGCCGCCAGTGTACCACATGCGGTGGACGCCGCGGCCGCCGGTGTCGAAGAACCCCACCTCGCGGGGCGCCTCGGGCCGCGCCAGGTCGAGGAGCGCGAAGCCGGTGCGCGTGGCGCTCTTGTCGCGCTGCTCGTAGTTGACCAGCAGGAGGCCGTCCCCGACCTGGACTTTGGGCGAGTAGGTGCCGGGGTAGCCGGCGAGGTGGCCGGCGATGCGCGGCCGGCGCGGGTCGCGCACATCGAAGATCGTGGTGCCGCCGCCCGGCGCCAGGTGGCCCATGTACATGAAGCCGCCATGGGGCAGCAGCTGCATGCCGCCGCCGTGGCCGGGATCCTCCGAGCGGGCCAGAAAGCGGACGTTGGACATCGACACGGGCATTGCCGCCATCCCCCCGCGCCAGGCTTTCGCGCCGGCGGTACGGCGCACCTGGGTGCGATAATGGGGCCGCGCGACAAGACGGGAAAGGCGGTGCGAGGACATGGCAGACGAGGCGCAGGTCTCCCAGGTCGGCCCCTCGACCAAGGACATGGCGGGCGGCGGCACGTTCGTGCGCAGCCAGTACGCCTTTGGCGGGTGGATCCGCGGAAGCGGCGGCGACTTCCCGGCCGACCCCGGCCGTTACACGCTCTATGTGTCGCACGCGTGCCCCTGGTGCCACCGGGTGATGATCGTGCGGAGCCTGCTCGGGCTGGAGGACTTCCTGCCCGTCATCGTCGCCGACCCCATCCGTGACGAGCGGGGCTGGGCCTTCCGCGACGGGCCGGGGCACACCCCTGACACCCGCAATGGGCTGACCTTCCTGTCCGAGGCCTACCTGGCCACCGACCCCGGCTTCGTGGGCCGCTACACGGTGCCGGCGATCTGGGACCCCAGGAGCCGCCGCATCGTCAGCAACCGCTTCGATGACATGACCATCATGCTGGAGACGGAGCTCACGGCCTTCCACCGCCACCCGCTGGACCTCTACCCCGCCGCCCTGCGGCCCGAGATCGACGAGCTCAACGCCCGCATGTACCGGATGTTCAACAACGGGGTGTACCGGGCGGGCTTCTCCACGACGCAGGCGGCGTACGAGGCGGCCTACGACGACGTGTTCGCCATGCTGGACGAGATGGAGGCGCGCCTGGCTCGGAGCCGCTACCTGGTCGGCAACCGCCTGACGGAGGCGGACGTGCACGCGTTCCCGACGCTCGTGCGGTTCGACAGCGTGTACGCGACGCACTTCAAGTGCAACAGGCGGCGCATCGTGGACTACCCCAACCTCTGGGCATACACGCGCGACCTCTACCAGCGGCCGGCCTTCGGCGGGACCACGGACTTCGACCACATCAAGCGCCACTACTACATGACCCACGGCCACATCAACCCGACGCGCATCGTGCCGAAGGGGCCGGACCTCGACTGGGCGGCGCCGCACGGGCGGGAGGCGCTCGGGTCCGGATGACGCGAGGGAAAGACGCGAAGCGTCAGAAGCGAAGCTGGGTCGAGCCGCGCCCGGATGGAGCAAGCGGCGAGAGGTCGTAGACGGCCAGAGCCCCTGAACCCAGACAGCGACCCGAAGCCGGGTCGCATGCGTCCTGGCCACGCCAGCGGACAACGCGAAGCGACCCGGGCGAAACTCGCCCGAGCCGCACCCGGACCGAGCGGGCGGCGACGGGCAAGGCAAGCGGCAAGACGTCGTAGACGCCCCGGCGTGCCGCCCCTGTGCATGGGTCACGCTTGGGCCGCGTCATGCGAAGTGGGGTCCATGAAGCTGAGCCGCATGCGTCCGATCGACGGGACCGGAGAACGCGAAGCGTTCGGACGACCCAAGCAGAGCTCGCACAACGTGCGGCTGGCGGCCCGCGCCCCGCCCGGACGGGGCAAGCGGCGAGTTGCCCGGGTCCCCCGTGATAGACTGGCGGCGATGACCGGGAAGGAGGCTGGCGCCGTGGCCATTACGACCAAAACGCCCTGGACGGCTGACGAACTCAAGCGGCTCCCCGACACCCACCGGTATGAGATCGACGAGGGGGAGCTGGTCATCGTGAGCCCGGCCGGCCGGCGCCATGCCCGCATGGTGGCCGAGATTACCCACCGTCTGACCGCCTTCGTCCGCCAGCACAACCTGGGCGAGGTCGGCGCCGGCGAGCTGGGCATCTACCTCCAGCGGGCGCCGCAGACCCTGCGTGGGGCCGACATCGCCTACTTCTCCACTGAGCGCGTCAAGCAGCTTGGCGACACGAAGGGCTTCGTCGACGTGCCCCCCGACCTGGTCGTCGAGGTGCACCTCCCAGACGAATACGACATGCCGCGCAAGGTCGAGCAGTACCTCCGCGCGGGCGTGCGCGCCGTCTGGGTGGTCGATCCCGATGCATGGACGCTGACCCGCCACGCGCCTGGCCACGAGCCGCGCAGGTGGCAGGATCCGGCGTCCGTGGTCGAGGAGCCGCTACTGGCCGGCTTCGGCTGTCCCCTGGGCGAGCTGCTGGGTACGGCCTAACTCGATCAGGGCGCGGACGGCGGGTGCAGGTGGCCCGCCGGCAGGCGGACGGCCGCTGGCTGCGGGTGATCGACTGGCCCGAGCCGCCGGCCTGACCCAGGAAGGCGATTTGGAGCGCGCTCCATACGGAGCGCGCTTCACGGACGCGCTTCGGGCAGCTCCTGGCGGGCGGCGCGGAGACGGTCGGCCGCCGCCCGCCCCTCCGTCGCCTCCGTGGCGGCGACGAACTCGTCCGCGGCGCGCCGGCCGCCGCCCTCCAGCAGGCCGTTCATGAAGATGCGCGCATACTGGTCGTGGGCGCGAAAGCCCCGCAGCTCCGAGTAGAAGGGCGCCACCCGCTTGCTGGTGCGGCGCTCCTGCGCCTCGCGCTGCAGGTAGTCGCAGGCCCACTCGATGCTGGCGGCGTCCGTCCACATGGCGCGGTAGAGCACGCGGCCCCCCTGGCCGACGATGTACGTCATGTTAGGCAGCATGCCGTAGGCGGCGTGCAGGGGGCCGTCCAGGTCGTCCACCAGGATGGGGCGGGCGATCTGCCAGCGGTCGCGCAGACGGCGCGCCAGGTCGCACTTGCCGGCAAAGGTGGCGTGGTGGCCGGCCAGCTCGCCGGGGTGCGCCTCGCGGACATACAGGAAGGCGAACGCGAACCCGCGGGGGCCAAGGCGCGCGGCGAGGTCCTCCATAGCTGGCGCCGCCAGCCCGCAGTACGGTCAGGTGTAGGAGCCGAACTCGATCACGGCGGGGCCGGAGCGCCACAGGGCCGACAGCGGCGCGCGCTGGCCCGTCGCCAGGTCCGTCACCGGGCCATCGGGCGCCGGGTCGCCAGCGGCCGGTGCCTGCGTGCGGAAGGCGCCGAAGACGGCGTCGTCCATGTCGAGCGGGAAGCTTGCGTAGTTGTAGTTGTCCACGGGCGGCTCAGGCCTCCTCTGCGGGGTCCTGGTTCGACACCTCCACGGGGATGGCCTCCGCGATGGCCACCGCCTCGGGGCTGACGGCGCAGCGGTAGGCGTGGAACTCGACGCCCGCCGCGGCCGCCTCGCGCGCGGCGGCGGCGAAGTCCGGGTCGGCCTCCGCCCACGGCACGAGGCGCGTGGCGTCGTCGCGCTGCACGAACCACACGACGGCGGCGCGGCGCCCGGCCGCCACCGCTGCCGCGAGCAGGCGCAGGTGGCGGGCGCCCCTGGCCGTCGGGGCGTCGGGGAAGAGGGCGATCCCGCCGTCGACGCGGTTACAGGACTTCACCTCGACCAGGCAGTCGCCCACCAGGAAGTCGATGCGCGACCCGCCCACCCTGCTGTCGGACGCGGCCCGTGGATCGGCTGCCGGCACCTCGGCCCGCCAGGAGACGGCACCACGGAACGGCGCCAGCTCCCCCGCGGCAAGGGCGGCCGCGAACAGGCGGTTGGGCAGGTGCGCGTCCAGGCCGACCCAGCGGCCGGCGCC
>JAJYVM010000124.1 GCA_021792015.1 Bacillota bacterium
GGCAATGCGCCCGGCGCTCCGGCCCCGGCCGGTGCAGCCGCAGCGGGCGCGGCGCCCGCCGCCCGCCCGGCGCCCCCGGCCAAGGCACCGCCGCCGCCACCACCCCTGGACCCTGCACTTGCGCCGCTCAAGGCGGAGCTGCAGAAGCGCCTGCCCGACGTGAAGTTCGACGACCGCACCTTCCGGATCATCGGCATCGAGGTCGATCGCGAGCACCTGCTGGATGTGGCGCGCCGCCTCTACGACATGCCGGAGACGCGCATGGACTATCTCGCCTGTCTGTCGGGGGTCGACTACCCCGACGGGATCGAGGTCGTGTACCACCTGGCCAGCACCACGACGCCGGCCGAGGTGGCCCTGCGCGTGAAGGTTCCGAAGGAGGAGGCCGAGTGCCACGTGCCGAGCGTTACGGGGCTCTGGCCGGGCGCCAACTGGCACGAGCGCGAGGCGTTCGACCTGCTCGGAGTGCGCTTCGACGGCCACCCCGACCTGCGCCGCATCCTCCTGCCGGAGGGCTTTGACGGCGGGTACCCGTTGCGCAAGGACTTCAAGGACGAGCGCGAGGCCCGGGAGCGGAAGGTCCGCGTGCGCTAGGGCGGAGGAGGGCGGCGCGGCGCGGCGGCAGGGCCGGAGGCGGCGTGGCGGCGGCAAAGCGAGGAAGAGGGAATCGTCCATGGCGAGCACGAGCACGACCGCGGGCGAGCAGGCACCCGGCCTGCAGAGCCAGCTGATGACCCTGAACCTCGGCCCCCAGCACCCCAGCACCCACGGCGTGCTGCGGGTGGTGGTGACCCTGGACGGCGAGGAGGTGGTCGAGGCCCAGCCGGACATCGGCTACCTCCACCGCAACTTCGAGAAGATCGTCGAGGGCTGGGCGCTGCCGGGCGTGGTGCCCTTCTCCGACCGGAACGACTACCTGGCGGCCATCGCCAACGAGGTCTGCGTCTGCGATGCGATCGAGACGCTGGGCGAAGTCGAGCTGCCCGACCGCGCCAAGTGGCTGCGCGTGCTCTTCGCTGAGCTGCAGCGCATCATCAGCCACGAGCTCTGGTACGGCGCCTTCGGCATGGACCTCGGCGCCTTCACGCCGTTTCTCTACGGCTTCCGTGACCGGGAGACCGGCTACCTGCTCATGGAGAAGGCGACCGGCGCCCGCATGCTGTACGCCTATAACCGCATCGGCGGACTGCGCAACGACGTGACGGACGCCTGGCTCAAGGAGCTGGAAGGCTACCTCGACTTCATGGAAAAGCAGGCCTTTCCCGAGTACATGAAGCTGCTGATCGAGAATGAGATCTTCGTCATGCGCACCAAGGGCACGGGCCAGCTCACGCGGGAGCAGGCCATCGCCTGGGGCGCGAGCGGGCCGGTGCTGCGCAGCACGGGCCTGCCCTGGGATCTGCGCAAGAAGCGGCCGTACCTCGTCTACGACCAGCTGGAGTTCGACGTGCCCACGGGCACCAACGGCGACAACTACGACCGCGCCATGGTCCGGATGCTGGAGATCAAGGAGAGCATCAAGATCATCCGCCAGGTCCTCCGGCGGCTGCCCGACGGCCCGGTGCTGGCCAAGGCCAGAGCCGCCGTGCGGCCGCGCGTGGGCGAGTACTACGCGCGCCAGGAGTCGCCGCGCGGCGAGGTGGGCGTCCACCTCGTCAGCAACGGCCGGCCCAACGCCTACCGCCTGAAGTGGCGGGCGCCAACGTTCAGCCACCTGCAGCTCGTCCCCCTCATGTGCCGGGGGGTCAAGATGGCGGACATGATCGCCAACCTCGGCAGCCTGGACATCGTGATGGGCGAGGTGGACCGGTGAGCGCGCCGGCAGCCGGCCCGGGAGGCATGGCCCCGGCGCCAGGGACGCCGGCGTCCCGCATGCCGGCGCCGAGCATGGCGCCGCATCCGCGCGAGCCGGGCGGTCTGTGCGGCGCGACGGGTCTCCGCCATGGGGCTGAGGCGCTGGACACAAACGGTCACGCGGGATGCCTGCGGCCGGCGAGTCGCCGAGTGGATCCTTGCAAGGGGGCGGCCCTGTGAACGACGTCCTGGCGGCGGTGCTCGAGGCGCTCGCCGTCCTCACCTACGTCGCCCTGAACGCGTTCGTCCTCATCTGGCTGGAGCGCAAGATCGCCGGCCACATCCAGCGCCGGATCGGCCCGCTGCGCGTCGGCGGCCCGGGCGGGTCGCTGCAGTCCCTGGCCGACGGCATCAAGCTCTTCTCCAAGGAGGACTTCCGCCCGGGCGGCCGCGACGGCATCATCTGGTGGCTGGCTCCGCTTGTCTCGATGACGCCGGCCGTGATGGTGTTCATCGCGATCCCCTTCGGCCAGCACCTGATCATCCACGACATGAACATCGGCCTCATCTACATCACCTCGATCACGTCCTTCGGCCTGCTCGGCGTGTTCATGGCGGGCTGGGGCAGCAACAACAAGTACTCGCTCCTCGGCGCGATGCGGGCTGGCGCCCAGCTCTTCTCGTACGAGATCCCGGCCATCCTGTCCACGATCGGCGTCGTGCTGGCGGCCGGCTCGCTCTCGCTGGAGACGATCGTGGCCAAGCAGTCGGCGCACTGGTTCCTCTTCCCGCAGATCCTCGGCTTCATCGTCTTCTACGTCGCCATCCTGGCGGAGACCAACCGCACGCCGTTCGACCTCGCCGAGGCGGAGTCCGAGCTGGTCGGCGGCTACTTCACCGAGTACAGCGGCATCCGCTGGGCGATGTTCCCGTTCGCCGAGTACGGCACACTGTTCACCGGCTGTGCCCTGGCGACCACCCTGTTCCTCGGCGGCTGGCACGGGCCGCTGTTTCTGCCCGGCTGGGTGTGGTTTCTGATCAAGACCTACATCCTCGTGTTCATCGCCATGTGGATCCGTTGGACGCTGCCGCGCGTGCGCATCGACCAGCTGATGGACCTGGGCTGGAAGTTCCTGATCCCGCTCAGCCTCATCAACATCCTGGGCACGGGCGCCTACATCGCGCTGGTGAGGTGATTTGCGCATGAGCCTTCCCAGGACCGTCTGGAACACCGTCAAGAGCCTGGTGGTCGGGCATGCGGTGACCGCGCGCGAGATCGCGACGCGCCCGATCACGGTCTTCTATCCCGAGGAGAAGCCGGAGTTCCCCACCGGCTCGCGCAGCGTGCCGGTGCTCAAGGTCAATGAGGAGAGCGGCTACATCAACTGCACCTCGTGCGGCCTCTGCGAGCGCACCTGCCCGCCCGGGTGCATCGAGATCACCCAGGCGGTGGACCCGGCCACCAACAAGAAGAAGCCGTGGCCGCACCTGTACACGCTCGACCTCTCGCACTGCATGGTCTGCAACCTCTGCGTCGAGGCCTGCCCCTTCGACGCCCTCGAGATGCTGGACGTGCCCGAGCTGGCCACCTACCAGGTGCAGGATCTGAAGTTCCACAAGGAGCAGTTGCTCGATCTCTGGAAGACCGGCAAGGCCATCCGCATCGCGGAAGGCCAGCCGATGCCGTCGAAATAGCGGCCGGGCAAGGCCCCGGCCGCACCGAAGCCGCTTTCCGGGCCTTCCGCCCGGCGCGCGGGAGGTGAGATCGCATCATGGATTGGCCCCTCGTGGTCTTCGTGGCGCTGGCGGTCGGCATCCTGTTCGGTGCCTACCGCGTCGCCACCGCCCAGGTCGTGACGCACGCCGCCCTCTACCTGGCGTTCGTGCTGAGCCTTGTGGCCGGCATGTTCTACCTGCTGCAGGCCGACTTCGTGGCGGCCGTGCAGCTCCTCGTCTACGCCGGCGGCGTGATGACCGTCATCATCTTCGCGATCATGCTGTCCGAGCTGTCCGAGATCAGGGCCCAGGCGCCGCAGAACGTGCTGCAGCGGCTGATGTCGCCGTACTTTGGCATCCTGCCGCTGCTGGTGGGCCTGCTGGTCTTTGCCGTCATCATGGTGGCCGTGCTGCGCGTCCCGTGGCCCGTCGCGCCGCAGGCGGCCCCCGCGGACACCGTGACCCTGATCGGCAACGGCCTGTTCCAGACCTACGCCCTGCCCTTCGAGGTCGCCTCGGTGCTGTTGCTCGGAGCCATGGTGGGCGCGATCGTGCTGACGCGGCGGGAGGGGAGCGACCGATGACCGGCGTGCCGCTGGTGGATTTCCTCGTCGTGGCCGGCCTGCTGTTCGCCATCGGCCTCTGGACGGCGCTGCGCCGGACCAACGCGATCATGATCCTC
The DNA here is from genome assembly GCA_021792015.1 of Bacillota bacterium. Classification (GTDB taxonomy): domain Bacteria; phylum Bacillota; class Sulfobacillia; order RBS10-35; family JAJYVM01; genus JAJYVM01. The sequence goes on from JAJYVM010000124.1 coordinate 4,193, forward strand.
ATGGGCATCGAGCTGATGCTGAACGCCGTGAACCTGAACCTGGTGGCGTTCTCGCGCTACATGCCCGGGGATGCGATGCGCGGCATGGTGTTCGCGCTCTTCGTGCTGACGGTGGCCGCCGCGGAGGCGGCCGTGGGGCTGGCGATCATCATCTTGGTCGTGCGGCGCCGCGGCGTCGTCGACGTGAACAAGGTGAACCTGCTGCGCGGTTGAGTGTGGGCGCGGCGGAGCCCCGGATGGCGGCAGGGCTGCGTGATGCAGTCCGCGCCCACCTGCTGCGGCCTGCCGGCGTGCGCGGTGGGCGGAGGCGCATGTACGCGCGCAAAACGGGCCGGGGCCCCGTGCGCTGCCCGGTGCCCGTGGCGGAGTGAGAGGTGGTCTCGCGGTTGGTCGGATACGCCTGGATCGTGCCGGCACTGCCCCTTGCCGCGTACATCCTGCACGTCTTTGTGGGCCGGCGGCTGAAGGAGCGGGCCGCCTATTTCGGCGTCGTGGCCATGGGGCTGGCCAGCGTCCTCGGCGTCACCATCCTGGTGCAGGCGGCCGGCGGCGCATCCGCGCACGTCAGCGTGCCCTGGCTGCAGATCGGGCGCTACAGCGTGCCGATGGGCTTCACCGTCGATCCGCTGTCCGCTGTGACGATGGCCATGGTCACGGTCGTCTCCTGGATGATCGAGATCTACTCGCTGGGCTACATGCACAACGACCCGGACTTCAACCGCTTCTTCGCCAACGTGAACCTGTTCGTCGCCGGGATGCTGACCGCGGTCATCGCGGACAACTTCCTGCTGTTCTTCATGGCGTGGGAGATCATGGGCCTCTGCAGCTACCTGCTGATCTGCCACTGGTATCGTGATTCGAGCAACGCGCGCGCCGCGACCAAGGCCTTCCTGGTCACCCGCATCGGCGACGTGGGCCTGCTGGCGGGCATATGGTGGATCTTCTCCATCACGCACAGCTTTCAGTTCAGCCAGCTGGCCCCGGCCCTGCACGCGGCGGCCCTGGCCCCGGCGGCGCTCACGGCCATCGCCCTGCTGGTCTTCCTCGGCCCCGTCGGCAAGTCGGCCCAGATCCCCCTGCAGATCTGGCTGCCCGACGCCATGGCCGGCCCGACGCCCATCAGCGCCCTGATCCACGCCGCGACCATGGTGGCCGTCGGCGTCTACCTGGTGGCGCGCACCTACCCGATCTTCCAGCTGGCGCCGGGCGCCCTGGTCTGGATCGGCTATATCGGCGCCATCACGGCCTTCATGGCGGCGAGCATCGCCTGCGTGCAGACCGACATCAAGAAGGTGCTGGCCTACTCGACGATCAGCCAGCTCGGCTACATGATGCTGGGCATGGGCGTGGCCGGCTCGATGGTCGCCGGCATGTTCCACCTGATCTCGCACGCCTTCTTCAAGGGCCTGCTCTTCCTCGCCGCCGGCTCGATCATCCACGCGGTGGAGACGCAGGAGATGCACCGCATGGGCGGCCTCTTCCGCAAGATGAAGGCCACCTCGATCACCTTCATCATCGGTGCGCTGGCCCTGGCCGGCATTCCGCCCTTCTCGGGCTACTTCAGCAAGGATCCCATCCTGAGCGCCGCGGCCGCCTCGCCCTACCCGCTGATGTTCTGGCTGGGCGTGCTGGGCGCGTTCCTCACGGCCTACTACATGACGCGGGCCTGCCTGCTGACCTTCTTCGGCAAGCCGCGCGACCAGCACGTGTACGAGCATGCGCATGAATCCCCGGCGGTGATGACCGTGCCGCTCTGGGTGCTCGCCGTGCCGGCGGCCCTGCTGGGCCTGTTCGCCGCGGGCGCCTTCCGCAGCTTCCTGGCCCCCGGCTACGTGCCCCCAAGCGGCGGCCCGGCGGCCAGCGCCCTCACATTGGCCCTGCCGCTGCTCGGCGTGCTGGTTGGCGCGCTGATCTACGGCGGCGGCCGCACGGCCTTCCGCGTCGCTGCCATCCGGGCGCTGCGCCCGCTCTACGTGTTCCTCAAGCAGAAGTGGTACTTCGACCAGCTCGGTCTCGCCCTGATGTACATCGCCCTGGGCGTGGCCTGGATCGTGGCCGCCTTCGACCGCTACGTCGTGGACGGCATCGTGAACGGCCTCGGCGCCCTGGCGGGGCTGCTCGGCCGCGCCACGCGCACGCTGGCGGACGGCAGCGCCCAGGCATATATGCTCACGCTCTTGCTGGCGGTGGCGGTCGGCCTGATCGCGCTGCAGCTCATTGGAGGGTAGCGGATGCTTTCGGTCGCGGTCTTCCTGCCGCTATTCGGGGCGCTCGTGCTCCTGTTCGTCCCCGAGGCGCAGCGTCGGGCCGTCCGGGCGATCGCCCTGGTCTTCCTGTCGCTGTCGGCCCTTGCGGTCCTGCTGATCGCCATCGGCTTTCACGCGGGGCAGGGCCTGCAGTTCGTGGAGGACGTGCCGTGGATGCCGGCCCTGCACGTGAACTACTTCCTGGCCGTCGACGGCCTGTCGCTGGTGATGCTGGGCCTGACGGCGCTGCTGGGCCTCATCGCCGCCATCGCCGCCCACGGCATCACCGAGCGGACCAAGCTCTTCTTCATCCTCTTCCTGCTGCTGCAGACGGCGCTGCTCGGCATCTTCTGCGCCGAGGACCTGATCCTGTTCATGTTCTTCTTCGACGTGATGCTGATCCCGATGTACTTCATGATCGGCATCTGGGGCTCCGGCCGCCGCGAGTACTCGGCCGTGAAGTTCCTGATCTACACGATCATCGGCAGCGTCGTGATGCTGATCGGCATCCTGGCCCTGTACTTCCACACCGGCCAACAGACGTTCTCGATCCCTGAGCTGGCGCGCCTGGTCGCCTCGCGGCGGCTGCCGGTGGTGTGGGAGGACTGGATCTTCCTGGCCATCGTCGCCGGCTTCCTCATCAAGCTGGGGATCGTGCCCCTGCACACCTGGCTGCCCGACGCCTACGTCGATGCCCCGATCCCGGCCTCGCTGATCCTGGCCGGCGTCATGTCCAAGGTTGGCGCCTACGGCCTGCTGCGGGTCTCGCAGTACCTGCTGCCGAGCGCGGCCCAGCACTTCGCGGCGCTGCTGGCCGTGCTCGGCGTGATCACCATCGTGTACGGCGCCCTGGCCGCGACGGCCCAGCACGACTTCAAGAAGCTCGTCGCCTTCTCGTCGGTCAGCCACATGGGCTTCGTGCTCCTCGGCATCGCCGCCGGCACGCAGCTGGCCATCACCGGCGCCATCTTCGAGATGGTCTCGCACGGCCTCGTGGTCGGCATGCTGTTCCTGCTGGTCGGTGTGATCTACGAGCGCACGCACACGCGGGAGCTGAGCCGCTTCGGCGGGATGTACGCCAGCCTCGGCAGCGGCGGCGGCATCCTCGGCTTCGCGGCCATGGCCAACCTCGGCCTGCCCGCCCTGTCCGGCTTCATCGGCGAGTTCTTCGTGCTGGCGGGCGCCTTCACGGTCTTCCGCACGGAGGTCTTCTGGGCCATCCTCGGCATCGTGCTGATCGCGGGCTACAACCTCTGGATGCTCCAGAAGATCCTGATGGGCCCTGAGCGCGAGGAGTGGAAGGGCCTGCCCGCCATCAACGGGCGCGAGCTCGTCACCCTGGTGCCGCTCATGGCCCTGTGTGTCCTGCTCGGGCTCTTCCCGAACTCGATCATCCACGTCTTGCACCTGCCGGTGCAGCAGCTCGTGGCGCACCTGGGAGGCCAGTAGCCGATGCCGGTTGACTTCGGTTCCGTCGGGCCGGAGATCGTCCTCGCGGGCACGGGGATGCTGCTGATCCTGCTTTCCGCGTTCGTGGCCAAGGAGCGCCAGCGGCCGCTCGCGTACGTCGGCATCCTCGGCATCCTGGTCGCCCTGGCCCTGAGCTGGGCCGATTCCGGCGCCACGGGCACCGCGCTCGCGGGCATGGTGCGCCTGGACCCCATCAGCACCTTCTTCCGCGTCACGTTCCTGGCCGCCGCCCTGGTCGTGGCCCTTACGGGCCTCGACTTCGTGCAGTCGCGCGGGGTCAGCGTCGGCGAGTTCTACGCGCTGCTGCTTTTGGCCACCACCGGCGCGATCCTCATGGCCCTGGCCTGGGACATCGTCATGCTCTACATCGGCCTCGAGCTGCTCTCCGTGCTCTCGTACGTGCTGGCCGGGTTCTTTCGCGAGGATCCCAAGAGCAACGAGGCCGGCATCAAGTACTTCCTGAACGGCGCCCTGGCCTCGGCCGTGCTGCTGTTCGGCCTGTCCATGGTCTACGGCCTGACCGGCACCACATCCATCCCCGGCATCGCCGCCGGCCTCGGCAGGGCCGTGCAGGGACCCATGGCCCCCGTGGCGCTGCTGGCCCTGGGCTTCATCCTCGGCGCCCTGGCCTTCAAGGTCGCGGCCGTGCCGTTCCACCTCTGGGCGCCCGACACCTACGAGGGCGCGCCGACCCCGTTCGCCGGGTTCCTCGCCGCCGTGTCCGAGGGTGCCGGCATGGCTGCGATCATCCGCATCGTCTTCACGGGCATGGCGCCGCTGTCCTCGAGCTTCGGCGTCTGGATCGCCGTGCTGGCCGCGCTCACCATGACCGTGGGCAACGTGACCGCCCTCTGGCAGACCAACTTCAAGCGCCTGATGGCGTACTCGTCCGTGGCCCAGGTCGGCTACATCCTGGTCGGCCTGGCCGTGGTGACGCGGGAGGGCATCTCCTCGGTCCTGTTCTACCTGTTCGCCTACCTGTTCATGACCCTGGGCGTCTTCGCCGTGATCGCGGCCCTCTCCGTGCAGGGCCAGGGCGAGGACATCGCCGACTACGCCGGCCTCGGCCAGCGCAACCCCTGGATGGCCGGCCTTCTGACGCTGTTCATGGCCTCGCTGGTCGGCATCCCGACGACGGCCGGCTTCATGGCCAAGCTCGGCCTGATCTCGGCCTCGGTCAGCGGCGGTTACACCTGGCTGGCCCTGTTCCTGGCCGTGAACTCGGCGATCTCGGTGGGGTACTACTGGAACGTGGTGCGCAACATGTGGCTGCGGCCAAGCCCGGAGGGCGCGGTGCCGGCGCGTCGCGCCACGAGCGCGGCGGCGGGCCTCGGCCTGGCGGTGGCGGCCGTGGGCGTGCTGGTGATCGGGCTGCTGCCGAACACGTTCTACGTCTTCGCGCACTGGGCCAGCTTCATCCCCGGCCACTGACGGACCGCCCGAACTGCGAGGTCGTGAAGGACGGCGCGTAGGCGCCGTCC
>JAJYVM010000125.1 GCA_021792015.1 Bacillota bacterium
CGTGCAGAAGGACCTGATCCGGCGCTCGCTGCACGTCGGCAAGCCCGTGATCACGGCCACGCAGATGCTGGAGTCCATGGTCGACCACCCGCGCCCGACGCGCGCCGAGGCCTCCGACGTCGCCAACGCCATCCTCGACGGGTCGGATGCGGTCATGCTGTCGGCCGAGACGGCCATGGGCCACGATCCCGCCCGCGTGGTGCGCACCATGGCCGAGATCGCGGAGCGGGCCGAGGCCGAGATGGCGCGCCAGAGCCGGCGGCTGGCCCTGGAGAGCCGCACGATGTCCGTGACGCAGGCCGTGTCCCTGGCCACGGTCGAGCTGGCCGCCGACCTCGGCGCCGCCGCCATCATCACGCCGAGCGAGTCGGGGCACACGGCCCGCATGGTGGCCCGGCACCGCCCGCCGACGCCGATCATCGCGGTCACGTCCCGGCAGGATGTGCTGCGGCGCCTGTCGCTGGTCTGGGGCGTCGCGCCGCTGCTGATCAGCCGGCCAACGTCGTCCGACGCCATGATCGCCGCGGCCCTCGGCCGGGCGCTGGAGGCCGGCGCCGTCCACGACGGCGACATGGTGGTGCTGACGGCCGGCGTGCCGGTGGGCGTGCCGGGGTCGACGAACATGGTGCAGGTGCACACGATCGGCGACGTGCTGGTGCGGGGCAGCGGCCTCGGAACCCGGCCGGCCACGGGGCGGGCGGTCGTGGTGAAGGGGCCGGCGGATGCCGCCGCCTCCTTCCGCGACGGCGACGTGCTGGTCGCGGCCGCCACGGACCGCGAACTCGTCCCCTACATGCAGCGCGCTGCGGCCATCGTCTGCGAGGAGGAGGGGCTGACCTCGCATGCCGCGGTGGTGGGCGTCAGCCTCGGGATCCCCGTCGTCGTGGGCGCAGCGGGCGCCACGCAGCGCCTGCCGGCCGGCGAGCTGGTCACCGTGGATCCGGCGCGCGGGCTCGTCTACCGGGGGCAGGCGCACGTCATGTAGGCCGCCGGGCGCGCGGCGCGCCCGGCGGCCAGCGGCGGTTGAGTGTCGCACGCGGACCTGGGGCGTCGGGTGTGGAGGGCGGGAGGCGCGGTGGGGCGTCGCCCGCCGTCCGCGGCGGGGGCCCGGTCCGCTCGGCGGCCGTGAGGTGGTGCGGCGGCGGGCCGGGGCGCCAAAGGGAGTGGTCGGCCGCGAGCCCGCTGTTCGCGTGCAGGGGGCGCGCCGCGGCAGGCGCGGCACTGGGCGGATCGCCCGGGGCGTGGCCACGCCCCGGGGCATGTGGGTCGGCGACGGCAGGCCCAAGGCCGTGGCGGTCGGCGCCGGGGCCCGCCTGCCGCCCGCGAAATCAGCACGCGGCGGACGGCGCGCCGGAGGCGAGCTCAGCGTTGGGGAGACGCGAGGCGGTTGACCGCCGAGGTCAGCTCGTCGAGGCTGAGCAGGGCCGCTCCGGCAGCCTGGCCTGGCTCGCCGCGGTCACCTGGTATCATCTGCAGGCGCAGGCGCAGGACGGCCAGCGAGTTGCGGATGTCGTGGACGATCCGGCGGCGCGCCACCGAAGCGCTCAGCGCGGGCAGCGCCCCGCCGATGGCCGCGACGCCCTCCCGGGTGAGCGCCAAATCGCTGGCCACAATCTCCTGCGGGGGCTCCCGCCCCCTGGCGTCCTCGACAAGCAGGGCCGCACCGCGGCCATCCAGCCACCCCGTCACCCGCAGGCGGCGTCCCCCGTCCTGCCAGCACCATGCGCCGGTGCGCACGCCCGCACGCCTCCCCGGCGGACGAAAAGGGCCCCGGCCACCAGCCGGGGCCCCGCTCAAGCAGCCGTTCGGATCAGTGGCCGCCGCAGCTGCAGGCCTGGCCGCCGTCGCCCTCGGTCCGGAACGACTGGCCGCAGCCGCAGGTGGAGACGGCGTTCGGATTGTGAATGGTGAAGCCGCCGCCCATCAGGGACTCGCTGAAGTCGACCTCGGCGCCGTCCAGGTACGCGGCGCTGAGCGGATCGACGATCAGCCGCACCCCGTCGTGGTCGTACACCTGGTCGTCGCCCTCGGGCGCATCCCACGCCATGCCGTAGCTGAAGCCCCGGCAGCCGCCCGCCGAGACGTAAAGGCGCAGGGAGATGTCCGCGCGGTTTTTGGCCGCGAGCAGCTCGCGCACCTTGGCAACGGCCTTCGGGGTCATGCGCACGAGCGCGGTATCGGTCTGCCCGGCCACAGCGCCCACCTTCTCCATCTGTTCAATCTCGCAGCCAGTATACCAATCGGCGCATCGCGCGACAATCGTGAAGGGCTCAGCCCATGTCGGCGATCACGTCGGCGGGCGATTTGCGCTCGCCCAGGATGAAGGGGACATCCAGCTTCGTGTAGAGCCGGGCCTCGGCCTCGCGCAGCTTGCGCACCAGGTGCACGAACTGCTCGGGCCGGTCCGTCTCGAAGCAGAGGATCCATTCATAGTCGCCGATGCCGAACGCCTGCACGTTGTTCGTATACACGTCGGGGAACTGCGCGCCCATCATGCCATGCTCGCGCAGGATGCGGCCGCGCTCGGCCGGCGGCTTGAGGTACCAGTCGCCCGAGCGCACGAACGGGTAGAGGCAGATGTGGCGCAGCGGCTCCTTGCCGTGCTGGAACGCCGTCAGGTGGTCGCCGACGAACTCGGGGCGGGCGACCATGCCCGGAAACGACCAGGTGAGGTCGGTGACGCGTCCGAACGCCGACTTCCGCAGGTCGACGGCCACGCGCTGCACGTCGCTCATGCCGCCGCCGATCAGCCAGAAGATGGCGTCGGCATCGGGGCGCAGGCCCACGCCCGAGTAAACGCCGCGCGTGCGCACCGCCGGCGCGTGCCGCTCCAGGATCTCCGCGACTTCACGCGCCATGGCCTGGCGGCTCGGCGCATCCAGGTCGAGCCAGCGCTCGTTGCGCCGGTACACGAGGTGCAGGGTGAACGCGGTGTCCTCGGCCACAGCCATCCGCCTCCGTCGGTCATTATAGAGCACCGCGCAGGCCAGCCCGCCGCCGCGTGCGGCCACAGCGTGAGCGATTGCGTGCGCCGGTGGGCCTGGGGCTGGCGCGTGGCGATTGGCTCCGGCGATTGCCCGCAGGCATTGCGCGGAGCCGTCGCGCCTCGCGCGGGCGATGGCCGGAGTCCAGGCCTGATCCCGGGCCCGGCCCCCGGCCCGCACGGCGCGGCGGCCCGCCCGCCTCGCCCTGGTTGATGGCGTGGCCCGCACCCCGGGATCTGGCGGTGCCGGCGCGGCTCCCGCTACGCTGAGCGGGGGTATGCCCGGTGTTCGAGGTGGTCGAGGTCGGCGAGGCGGCCGAGCGGGCCGCCATCTGTGACGCCATCCTGCGCGGCCTGCCCGAATGGTTCGGGATGGAAGCGTCCATCGTGGACTACGTGCGGCAGTCGCGCGGCCTGCCGGTCTTCGCCGTGTACGACGCCGGGGTCGCGGCCGGCTTTGCCGCCGTCAGGGTGCACACGGCCTTTGCGGCCGAGGTCCGCGTCATGGGGGTCCGCGCGGAGATGCACCGCCGCGGGATCGGCCGTCAGCTGATGGCTGCCTGCGAGGGCCTCTGCCGCGGGCAGGGCATCGAGTTCCTGACCGTGAAGACCCTCGATGCCTCCCGGCCCCACGCCGGGTACGCGCGGACGCGGGCCTTTTACGCGGCCCAGGGCTTCCGGCCCCTGGAGGTCTTCCCGACCCTGTGGGATCCGGCGAATCCGTGCCTGTTGCTGGTGAAGCACCTGGGAGCCTAGCCTTGGGTCGGGGGGATTCGCATGCGCATCTACACGAAGACGGGCGACGCCGGCGAGACGGGCCTGTTCGGAGGGCGGCGGGTGCGCAAGGACGACCCGCGCGTCGCGGCATACGGCAGCGTCGATGAGCTGAACGCGTGCATCGGGCTGGCGCGCGCGCAGGGACTGCCGGGCAGCGTCGACGCCGTCCTCGGCCGCGTCCAGGGGGAGCTCCTCCACCTCGGCGCGGACCTGGCCACACCGGCGGACGCGCCCCAGGGCTACGTCGCGCGCATCGCCGCGTCGCACACCGCGGCTCTGGAGGCGGCCATCGACGCGCACGAGGAGGGGCTGCCGCCGCTCCGAACCTTCATCCTGCCGGGCGGCTGCCCGGGCGGCGCCGCGCTGCACCTCTGCCGCACCGTCTGCCGCCGCGTCGAGCGGGAGGTCGTGCGCCTGCGGGCCGGCACGCCGGAGGTGAACCCGGAGGCCGCCACCTACCTGAACCGCCTGTCCGACCTCCTCTTCGTCCTCGCGCGGGCGGCGAACGCGGCGGCCGGGACGGCGGAGGCGCCCTGGCGCCCGTGAGCGGCGCCCTGGCCGCCGACCTGCTGGCCTGGTTCGCGCAGACGGGCCGCGACCTGCCCTGGCGCCGCTCCGGCCGGCCGCGCGACCCCTATCCGGCGTGGGTGGCCGAGGCCATGCTGCAGCAGACCCGGGTCGAGACGGTCCTGCCGTACTACGCCCGCTGGCTGCGGGCCTTTCCCGACGCCGGCACCCTCGCGGCGGCGCCCCTGGACGCCGTCCTGGCGCAGTGGCAGGGGCTCGGGTACTACCGCCGGGCCCGCAACCTCCATGCCGGCGCGCAGGCGGTGGCGGCAGCGGGCTGGCCGCACACGCTGGCCGGCTGGCGGGCCCTGCCCGGGGTCGGCCCGTACATGGCCGCGGCGCTGGCCAGCCTCTGCGACGGGCTTGACGCGGCGGCCGTCGACGGCAATGCGCTGCGGGTCCTGGCCCGCCTCAGCGGCGAGGAGGGCGCGATTGACCTGCCGGCGGTGCGCGTCCGGCTCACGGGCCTGGCCAACGCCCTGCTGCCCCCCGGCCGGGCGGGGGAGTGGAACGAGGCCGTGATGGACCTCGGCGCGGCCGTGTGCCTGCCCCGCCGCCCCCGCTGCGGGGACTGTCCCGTCCGGCGCCACTGTGCCGCCGCCGCTTCGGGCCGGGCCGCCGACCTGCCGGCCCGCCGCCCGCGCCGCCCGCAGCCGGTCGAGGACGTCGCCATGGCCGTGGCCCTGGCCCCGGACGGCCGCATCTGCCTGCAGCGACGCCCGGACGACGCCCTCCTCGGCGGCCTGTGGGTCTTCCCGGACCCGGCCCGCCTGGGCCTGCCCCCCGCGGCGGGCTGGCCCCTGCTGGCCTTCACCCACGTCTTCACCCACCGCCGCTGGCGGATCGACGGGCGCCTGCACCGCATGGACGGTCCGCTGCCCGAGGCGGGCGACCTCCGCTGGCTGCACCCCGGCGCCGTGGACGCCCTGGCCCTGGCCGCCCCCACGCGGCGGCTGCTGGACGCCGCGCAACGCACCCTGCAGATCGGCTAGGCCCCATCCGTGGGCGGGGCGGACCGCTCCGGGCGCCATGGCGCGTCCGCCCGCGCGGCCAAGTCCTGGTATGCTGGTGCCACACCGATCGCTTGCAGGGGAGGCTGATCTCACCATGCCGCAGGAGCGTACCGGCGCATTCGACTTCGCCGGCACCAAGACGACGCTGCTCGGGCCCGAGCTGAAGGTCGGCGACCGCGCGCCGGACTTCGAGGCCGACGAGGGCCTCAAGCCCGTCCGCCTGGCCGACACGGCCGGCCAGGTCCGCATCTTTGCCGCCGTCCCGTCCCTGGACACCGGCGTCTGCGACACGGAGGCCCGCCGCTTCAACCAGGAGGTCGGCGGCCTGGACGGCGTGACCTGCTACGTCGTCAGCATGGACCTGCCCTTCGCCCAGCGCCGCTGGTGCGGCGCCGCCGACGCCACCAACATCAAGACCCTGTCCGACCACCGAAAGGGCGCGTTCGGCGAGGCCTTCGGCACCCTGCAGAAGGAGAACCGGCTCCTGTCGCGGGCCGTCTTCGTGGTGGACAGATCCGACAAGGTCGTCTACGCGGAGTACGTGCCGGCGGCCGGCGAGCAGCCGAACTACGAGGCGGCGATCGCGGCGGCGAAGGCGGCGCGCTGACATGGCGGAATCTGGGCGGGACGGGGCATCGCCCCGTCCCGTTTCGATCCGCCTCCGGGTCCCGTATCAGGATGCGGACCCGATGGGCGTGGCGTACTACGGCGCCTACCTCGACTGGTTCTCCCTGGGGCGCTCAGACTGGCTGCGCGAAGCGGGGATCCCGTACCGGGCCCGGTTCGAGCTGCGGGGTATCGCCCTTCCCGTCACGGAGGTGCGCTGCCGGTACCGGCGCTCCCTCCTCTGCGACGAGCAGACCGTGATCGAGACGGCGCTCACCGACTGCACGCCCGTCCGGCTGCGCTTTGCCTACCGGGTCGGCGACGCGGCCGAGGGCGAGACGTGGCACGCCGTGGTCGACGCGACCCGGCGTCCCTGCGACCTGCGCAAGCGCGATCCTGAGCTGTGGGAGGCGCTGCACCATGCCTACCGTGACCGCCTCTGAGCTGACCCGGTCCTGCATCGCGATCCTGGAGGCCGCGGGCGCCCCGCCCGCGCATGCCGAGGCCGTCGCCGAGGGCCTGGTCCTGGCCAACCTCATGGGCCATGACTCCCACGGCGTCATCCGCCTGCCCTGGTACATCGGCGCCGTCGAGGAAGGCCGCGTGGACGCGAAGGCTGAGCCGGTCCTGGAGCGCGACGACGGCAGCGTCGTCATCGTCAACGGCCGGCGCGGCTTCGGCCAGGTGGCCGCGGGCTACGCCACCACGCTCGTGCTGGAGCGCATGGCCCAGGGCCGGCCCCTGGTGGCGGCCTTTGCCCACGACAGCTACCACGCCGGCCGGATCGGGTTCTACGTGGAGCGGATCGCGGCCGCCGGCGCCGTGGGCGTGGCCATGGTCAACAGCCACGGCGGCGGGCGGCTGGTGGCCCCCTTCGGCGGGCGGCAGCGCCGCCTTTCCACCAACCCCATCGCCTTCGCCGCGCCGGTGGCGGGGGGCCCGCCGATCGTCCTCGACATGGCGACCAGCGTCGTGGCGGAGGGCAAGGTGCGGGTCCGCCGCAACACGGGCGAGCGCCTGCCCGAGAACTGGGTGGTCGACAAGGACGGGCAGCCGACCCGCGATGCGGAGGATCTCTACGCCGGGGGCGCGCTGCTGCCGCTTGGCGGGCCCGTCCAGGGCTACAAGGGCTACGGCCTCAGTCTGATGGTCGAGGTCCTGGCCGGCGCCCTCAGCGGCGCGGGCTGCAGCCGCCCCGGCGAGACCTGGTCCGGCAACGGCTTCTTCTGCCTGGGCATCGCGCCGACCCACCCTGCCGTGGCCGAGGACGTCGCCGGGCTCATCCGCCACGTGAAGGCCGACCATGAGGGCGTGCTGGTCCCCGGCGACCCGGAGCGCAGCAAGCGCGCGCACCGCGAGGCGCACGGCATCGAGTTGGACGCCGAGACCTGGGCCCAGCTCAGCGCCGTGGCCGCCCGCCACCACGTGGAGATGTAGCCGTGCGCTGGACGCGGATCGTGATGGGCGTGGTCATGGTCGTGGCCGGCGGCACCTGGCTCCTGCAGGGCCTCGGCGTTGTGCCGGGCACCTTCATGAGCCACAACTTCATCTGGGTTGTGATCGGCGCCTTTGTCGTGCTGGCGGGCGTCATCCTCCTGCGGGAGGCGTTCGGGCCGGGGAGCCGGAAGGGCGGCTAGGCCCGCCGCCGCCTCCGTTCCCCCGCGCAGGACGCGGCGCCCCCGCGGCGAAGCGACTCCACGCAGGCAAAGGGGGCGGCCCACATCGACTTCGCGCTGACGGCGGAGCAGGAGGCGTTCCGGCAGGAGTTGCGCGGCTGGCTCGACCAGCACGTCCCCCGGGGCCGCCCGCCGGAGGACGGCCCCGAGGAGATCCGGTTCCTGCGCGACTGGCAGCGCACGCTGGCCGAGGGCGGCTGGGCCGGCATCTCCTGGCCGCGGGAGTACGGCGGCCGCGGCGCCACGCTGATGGAGCAGGTGATCTACCAGGAGGAGATGGACCGGGCCGACGCCCCGCGCCAGATCGGCTGGTTCGGCATCACCATGGGCGGGCCGGTCATCATCCAGATCGGCACCGAGGCCCAGAAGCAGCGCTACATCCCCAAGATCCTGAACGGCGAGGAGATCTGGTGCCAGGGCTACTCCGAGCCGAACGCCGGGTCCGATCTGGCCTCGCTGCGCACGCGCGCCGTCCTGGAGGGCGACCACTGGGTCATCAACGGCAGCAAGATCTGGACCAGCAGCGCCCACCAGGCCGACCTCTGCTTCCTCCTCTGCCGCACGGAGGACAACCCGCCCGATAAGCACATGGGCATCTCGGCCATCATCGTCGACATGCACCAGCCGGGCGTGCGCACCCGCCGCCTCCACCAGATGAACGACGAGCGCGACTTCAACGAGACTTACTTCGAGAACGCGCTCGCGCCGGCCGACTGCGTCGTGGGCGAGGTCAACAAGGGCTGGCAGGCCGCCGTCGCCGTGCTGGGCTTCGAGCGGGGCGGCTCCATCGGCCGGGCCCTGGGTGTGGCGCGGGTGCTGGACGAGGTGGTGGGCTACTGCCGCACGCACAGCCGCGGCGGCCGGCCCCTGATCCAGGACCCGCTGGTGCGCGGCCAGCTCGCCGCCTACCACGGACGCGTGCACGCGGCGCGCCTGGGCTTTTATCGGAACCTCACCCACTGGCTGCGCGAGGGCCGCCCCGGCCCCGAGGGCTCGATGATGAAGCTCTATTGCTCCGAGCTGCGCAAGGAGATGCTGGGCTTCGCCGCGTCCCTGGCCGGGCCGGAGGCCATGCGGTGGGACAGCGCGTTCACGGAGGACTACCTCACGAGCTTTGGCGGCACGATCGAGGCCGGCACGTCCGAGATCCAGAAGAACACCCTGGGCGAGCGCGTCCTGGGCCTGCCCAAGGACATCCGCAACTAAGGCAGGGGTTTTGGGGGCGCGCCATATGGCGCGCCTTCACGAACGCAGCCTGATCGTGCCGACCGGACGGCCGGCGCGCTCCGCCACAGCGATTTCGGTGCCAAACGGCACGGACAGCTCCCACAGGGCCCGCCAGGATCTCGCGGGCCGCCAGCGGCGCCGCCAGCCGGGGGGCCCTCGGCGCGGCCGTGGCCTGCGCGGGCCCTCCTCGACCGACGCTGCGGAGCGTGAAGCCGTATCGCTTCACCTCGTCCAGGATGAAGGGGGGGCCCTGGTGGCCGCCGCCGTGCTCGGAGGCGCCGATCCACAGCTCCCGCGGCGCCATGATCTTCTGGCTGGTGAAGGCCGCGTCGCGCTGCGGGCGCGGGCGTTGGGTGATGATGGAGTCCCCGGTGGCCGCGAAGGTCGGCTCGCTCACGCCGGGGGCTCCCTCCCGGGGGGCCCGGTCTTTGGCGCGGTGGGCCGTGATGCCCGCGCGCAGGCCCGGGAAGGACATCCGCCGGGT
>JAJYVM010000126.1 GCA_021792015.1 Bacillota bacterium
CCTCATCCTACCAGGTCACGGCGCGACGGTGAGCGTGAGCTGGCGCGCGGCGGAGACGGATCCGGCCGCCGAGCTCACGGCCTGGACCGAGATCGTGTACGTGCCCGAGGTCGTCGGCGTGCCGGACAGCGTGCCCGACGTGCTGAGCGAAAGCCCCTGCGGCAGCGAGCCCGTGTAGACCCATGTGTAGCCGCCGGCCCCGCCGCTTGCCGAGAGCGTGGTGGAGTAGGGCTGGTCGAGGGTGGCGCCCGGCAGGCTGGTTGTTGTCACGGCGACCGCCGCGCCGCTGACGCTGCCGCCCGCGGCGTTCACCGTGATGGTCAACTGCTGCGTCGCGCTGTTGTTGCCGCTGTCGCGCACCATGGCGTCGATGTAGAAGGTGCCGGCGCCGGTCGGGGTGCCGCTCAGCACCCCGCTCTGGGACAGCCCGAGGCCGGGCGCCAGGGCCCCCGAATAGGTCCAGATGTACCCCCCCGAGCCGCCCGTCGCCGTCAGGGTGGTGGCGTACTGGACGCCCACCGTGGCGCTCGGCAGGGTGGAGGTTGTGATCCCCAGCGGCGAGGTGCTGGTCTGCGTGGGGCCCTGGACGCTGAGCGTGAGCTGGGCGTTGGCGTGGTTGCCGTTGGTGTCGGTCACCGTCACCGTGAAGGTGAACTCGCCGGCAACCGTCGGCGTGCCCGAGATCTGCCCGTTCAGCGTCAGGCTGACGCCGGCGGGCAGGGAGCCCGTGTAGGTCCACGAGTAATTGCCCGTACCGCCCGTGGCGGAGAGGTTGGTGCTGAAGGCCTGGTTGATGCTCGCCTGCGGCAGGCTCGTCGTGGTCACCACGATGCCGCCGCCGCCGCTCACGACGGTCAGGGTCACGGCCTGCGAGGCCGTGTCGCCGGCGCTGTCCGCGGCCACGAGCGAGAAGGTGTACGAGCCCGTCGTCGTCGGCGTCCCGCTCAGCTGGCCGGCGGCGCTGACGCTCAGGCCAGGGGGCAGGGAGCCGGAGTAGGACCATGTCTCGGCACCGGTGCCGCCTGTGGACTGCAGCGTGACCGAGTACGACACGCCGACCGTTGCCGTGGGCAGGTTGGTCGTCAGGATGCTCAGGCTGCCGGCGGCGCCCGCGACCGTCAGGGAAAGGCTCGCCGTTGCCGTGGCGCCGCTGCCGTCGGTTACCTGGACAGGGATCGCGTACGTGCCCGACGCGGTGGGGGTGCCGCTCAGCAGGCCGGCGGAGGTCAGGCTGAGGCCCTGGGGCAGCGAGCCCGTGGCCATCCACGTGTAGCCGCCGCTGCCGCCCGTGGCGGCGAGGGTGGTCGAGTAGAACTGGCTGAGGCTGGCTGACGGGAGGGCGGTGGTCGTGACGGCCAGAGAGCCGGCCGTGGCGCCGACCGTCAGGGAAAGGCTCGCCGTGGCGGTGGCGCCGCTGCTGTCCGTCACCTGGACGGGGATCGCGTACACGCCCGTCGCCGCCGGGGTGCCGCTCAGCACGCCGGTCGAGGTGAGGCTGAGGCCCTGGGGCAACGAGCCTGTGGCCATCCAGGTGTAGCCGCCGCTGCCGCCCGTGGCGGCGAGGGTGGTCGAGTACGCCTGGCTGAGGGTGGCTGATGGGAGGGCGGTGGTCGTGACGGCCAGGGAGCCGGCCGTGGCCGCGACCGTCAGGGAAAGGCTCGCCGTGGCGGTGGCGCCGCTGCCGTCGGTGACCTGCACGGCGATGGCGTAGGTGCCGGCCGTGGACGGGGTGCCGCTCAGCACGCCCGCCGACGTGAGGCTGAGGCCCTGGGGCAGGGAGCCGACGCCGGTCCACGTGTCCGCGCCGGAGCCGCCGGTGGCTGCCAGCGCCGTGGAGTACGCGCTGCCGACCGTGGCGGCCGGCAGGGAGGTCGTGCTGACCGCCAGCGCGCCGCCCGTCGTCGCGATGGCGGTGACCTGCCCGCCGCTCAGGGTCAGGATCACGGTCTCGCCGGCGGTGACGGCGCCGAGGTTGCCGGCCAGACCGTTGACGGTGACGTCGGTGGCCAGCGGGTAGCTCTGCTGGCTGCCGCCGGACGGCGTGATGGCGACCTCGGTGGCGGTCACCGAGCCGACGACGCCGGTGACCGTCGTGGCGGACGCGCCGGCGCCCGTCACGGCGATGGCGGCGACGTTCCCGGACGCGTCCAGGCTGACCGTGGCCTGCTGGCCGACCTGAAGGGCCAGCAGGCTGCTGGTCGTACCGTTCACGGTCACGCTGACCGACGGGTCCAGCGGCAGCTCGACGGTGGTCTGGCCGGGCACGCTGAGGCCGAGCTGGGTGGTCGCGATGGAGGTGATCGTGCCCGTGAGGGCCGTGACCGACGAGCTGCCCGGGGTGGCGGTCACGTTGATCAGGATCGCCTGCCCGGCGGACAGCACGACGCTGACGGTGTCGCCGACCTGGACGGCCGAGAGGTTGGAAGCGGCCGAGCCCACGTAGACGCTGGCGCTTGAGGCGATCGGCACGCTCTGGTCGCCGATCGTGAGGCTGGCCGCGCTGACGGCCGTCACCTGGCCGGCTGCGACGCTGCCGTTGACCGGCGCCGAGCCCGTGCCCTTGCTCTGCTCAACCTGCAGCAGGAAGGCGGCCAGCTCGGCCCGCGTCACCGGCTGGCCAGGACGGTAGAGGTCGCCGAGCACCCCGGAGAAGTCGCCCGCCTGCACATCCTGCGCCACGGCCTCGATGGCCCAGGACGGGGTCTGCGTGCCGGTGGGAAGCTGGGCGATCAGGGAGGGGATCTGATTCGCCAGCACCTGCGGGTAGGTGTACGCGCGGGCGACGATGACCGCAAGCTGGTCCCACGTCACGTTCACCAGCGGCGCGAAGAGGTCGCCCGGCAGGCCGACGAGGATCCCGTCCTGGGCCGCCGTGACCACATAGGGCAGGGCATAGGCGGGGATCGTGGCGGCATCCTGGAACGTGGCGCTGGCGGTCGTCCCGGAGGCGGGCCAGCCGAGGAGCCGGCCCAGCACGGTGGCCATCTGCGCCCGGCTGACCGGGGCGCTGGGGTCGAAGATGCCCGGCGCCGTTCCCAGGAGCACCCCCTGCTCCTGCAGCGCCGTGATACCGGGGACGGCCCAGGGCACATCGCCGAGGTCCGTGAACGGAACGCTCCCGCTGGCGGCGAAGGCCGCAGCGCCGGCCCCGAGCAGCAACCCCAGGGCCAGGACCAGGGCCATTGCGCGCCGCAGCGCCGTCGGCAATGCGACCCCTCCCGAGGCGTACATTCGCCAATCATCGCCATTATAGGACGTGCCTGTGCCCGATTGGCGCGCAATGTGGCGGACCTGGCTTCCCGCCGCCATGATCGGCGCGGCTTCCCATCCGTCCGTCACAGATCCAAGGAGCGGCCCGGGTGGGCCGGATGAGGGCCATCGGCGCCGGCACCGCGGCGGCAGGGCTGCCGCTCGCGGGCTGCGGCGCCTGTCCGGGCCCGGCCGCCCCGTTCCGGCGCCCGAGACGTCCGAATGGGCGGGTCCGGAGGGCCTTTTGCGCATGGCCCGGCACCACCGGAGACCGCCAACATGGAGTGGGAACACCGATGGGAGGCGCGGCCATGCTGCATCCGGAGCGGGCGGTGGCGGTGCTCGGCCTGATGGCCGTCGGGGCCGCGACGCTGTTGCCGCCTGGGCGCCCGTGGCCCTCCGTGCTCGTGGCGGTCGCGACGGTCGTGGCCGTCTGGCTGGCATGGCGGTCGCGACGGGCGGTGCGGGGGGCCGGCGGGCCGCCCACGTACGCCATCTGGGGGCGCTGGCGCGGCCCGCACTGGCAGCGCTTCCGCGACGCCCTGGAGCGGGCGCTCGGCCACGCCGGCTACGTGCCCGCAAGGGGCCGCGCTGCCCCGGACATCCTGATCTGCGGGCCCGGTGCCCCGCGCCTCGCGGGGTGGACGCCCCACCGGGTGGCGACCTACGTGGTGGGTGTCGTGCCCGGGACGGGGGATGGTCCGACGCGCTGGGCGGTGGCCCTGCTCGGGCGGCTGGCCTGGGACGCCGTCGCCTATGTCGACGTTGACAGCGGGCGGCCCGCGGCGGCCGTGATCGACGCGCACGGGGACGAGATCACCATCGGCGGCCGTCCGGATCTCCACGACCTGGCCTCTGCCCTGGCGCACCTGCTCGCGTCCCACGCGCGCGGCGGGGACGCCGGCGCCGCCGGCTTCTGATCACGTTTGGGGGTGGATGCCCTGATCGCCTATGAGCCCGTACCGCCCCAGGAGGCCGTCGACGCCGGGCGCGTGATCCTGCGCAACGGCACGGCCGCGCAGCTGCGGCGGGCCGGACCGCAGGACGCTGAGCTGCTGCGGGCCTTCCTGGACCGGGTCTCGGACGAGGCACGCGCGCGCCGCTTCCTGGCCGGCGTGTCGGCGGAGGCGGCGCTGCGTGCACTGATGCCGTCAGACGGCGCCGTGACGCTGATCGTGCTCACGGCGGCCGGGGTCGTCGCCACCGGTTGCTACGTGCCGCTCACCGGACCGGAGCCGCGCACGGCCGAGGTTGCCTTCCTCGTCGAGGACGATCAGGTGGGCCACGGCCTTGGGACCCTACTGCTGGAGCGCCTGGCCATGATCGCCGCCCGCGCCGGCATCACGCACTTTCAGGCCCTGACGCAGCCGGACAACGCGCCGATGCTGACCATTCTGCGGGAGAGCGGCTTCCAGCTCCACGCGACCCAGGCGGACGGCGCCGTCGACATCGAGTTCGCCATCGCGCCCACGGCGGAGTCCGTGGACCGCGCGGCCATGCGGGATCGCGTGGCGACTGTGGCCTCGCTGCGCCCGCTGCTGCGGCCGCGCTCGGTGGCGGTCATCGGCGCCTCCCGCGACCCGGACGCGATCGGGCACCGCATCCTCAAATACCTGGTGCGCGGCGAGTTCGCGGGGCCGGTCTACCCCGTGAACCCCAAGGCGCAGGTGGTGGCCTCCATCCCGGCCTACGCCAGCGTCCTCGACGTGCCCGGGCCCGTCGACCTCGCGGTGGTGGCGGTGCCGACGGCGGCCGTGCTGCCGGTGGTGCAGGAGTGCGGCCAAAAGGGCGTCCGCGCCGTCGTCGTCGTCTCCGCGGGCTTTGCCGAGACGGGCCCCGCCGGGCGCGCGCTTCAGGACGAGCTCGTGCGCACGGTGCGGGCCCACGGTATGCGCCTGGTGGGTCCCAACTGCCTCGGCGTGCTGAGCGCCGACCCCGAGGTGCGGCTGAACGCCAGCTTCTCGCCCGTGTTCCCCGCCTGGGGATCGGTGGCGATGTCCTCGCAGAGCGGGGCGCTTGGCCTGGCCGTGCTGGAGTACGCGCAGGAGATGGGCCTTGGCCTCGCCAGCTTCGTCAGCGTCGGCAACAAGGCCGACGTCTCCGGCAACGACCTCATCCAGTACTGGGGCGAGGATCCCGCGATCCGGGTCATCCTGCTCTACCTGGAGTCGTTCGGTAACCCTCGTCGCTTCGCGCGTTTGGCGCGCGCCGTCGGCCGCGCCAAGCCGATTGTGGCCGTGAAGGCGGGCCGGACGCCCGCAGGACGGCGGGCGGCGGGCTCGCACACGGCCGCGCTGGCCGCGGGGGAGACGGCGGTCGAGGCCCTGTTCGAGCAGGCCGGCGTCATCCGCGCCGACACCCTGGAGGAGATGTTCGACGTCGCCTCCCTGCTGGCCGAGCAGGCCCTGCCCGCCGGACCGCGGGTGGCCATCGTCACCAACGCGGGCGGACCGGGTATCCTGGCCGCCGACGCGCTGGCGGCGGCGGGCCTGCAGGTGCCGGAGCCGTCGCCGGAGCTGGAGGAGCGGCTGCGCGGCATGCTGCCGCCCAGCGCCAGCGTCAAAAACCCCGTCGACATGATCGCCTCGGCGGGGCCGCAGCAGTACCGGGACGCCCTGGGCGCCGTGCTCGCCGATCCCGGGTTCGACGCCGTGATGGCGATCTTCGTGCCGGTCGGGCTCTGCAGCCCGGTCGCGGCCGGGGAGGCCATCGCCGGCGCCGTGGCCGCGGGCCGGGCCGCCGGCGTCGCCAAGCCCGTGCTGGCCTGCATCATGTCGGGCACGGACCTCGGCGGACCCCTGGTGGCGGGGAGCGAACGGATCCCCACCTACCGCTTCCCGGAGGCCGCAGCGCGCGCGTTGGCGCGCGCACATGCGTATTCGCGGTGGCGGCAGGCCCCGCTCGGCGACATCCCCGTCCTCCCCGGCTTCGACGGGGACGCGGCGCGGGACGTCTGCCGGGTGGCCGTGGCCCGGGGGGGCGGTTTCCTGCTGCCGAGCGAGGTGGACCGGGTCATGGCCGCGGCCGGCCTGCCCGTGCTGCCGAGCGTGCTGGCGCCCGACGCCGATGGCGCGGCGGAGGCGGCGGCGCGCCTCGGCTTCCCCGTCGTGGTCAAGGTCGTCGGGCGCACGCTGACGCACAAGAGCGACGTCGGCGGGGTGCAGCTCGACCTGAACGACGCCGCTGCCGTGCGGGCGGCCTGCGCGCGCATCGAGGCCGGGCTTGCGGCGGCCGGCGCGGCCGCGGACGAGCTGGCGGGCTTCCTCGTCCAGCCGCAGGTCGGCGGCGGGACCGAACTCTTCGTGGGCGTCACCCAGGATCCGTCCTTCGGGCCGCTGGTGGCATTCGGGCTCGGAGGTACCCTGGTGGAGCTGCTGCGCGACGTGGCCTTCCGGATCACGCCCCTGACCGACCGCGACGCCGACGCCATGATCCACGGGATCCGCGGCTTCCCCCTCCTGGACGGCTTTCGCGGGCGGCCGCCGGCGGATGTCGAGGCCGTGCGCGACGTGCTCCTGCGGATCTCGGGTCTGGTCGACGCCGTGCCGGAGATCGCGGAGCTGGACCTGAACCCGCTCGTGGCCCTGGGGCGGGGAAGGGGGTGCCGGATCCTGGACGCGCGCGTGCGCGTCGGCTGAGATGCGCCCGCGGCGGGCGATGCTGGTCGGCTGCGCGGTCCTGGTCGGCGCCCTGGCCGTGCAGCTCGTGCTGCGGTGATGTGGCCGGGGGCGGCCCTGATCGGCCTGCTGCTTCCGCTGTACGCATATACGCAGCCGTGAAGTGGATGGGCGACCGGGTCGGGCGGGAAGTGCTGACCGAGCCGGGGGCGGCCGGCGGATGGGGCGATTGGGGCTACTGGGCGATGCTCGCGCTGCCCGCGGCCGTGATCCAGGCGGCGCTGGCGGCGCTGGGCCTCGGGGTGCTGCGCTCGGCGGCCGCCGTGGTGCCGTGCGCCCTGTACGTCGCCGACGTGCTCTGGCTGCGGCCGGCCGTGGCGCCCGCGCCCGCGGCGGAGCGGCAGCCGGAGCCGGTGCATCGCTGGCTGTAGGCTGTGGGCTGTGGGCATCGGGGTCGCCGGCCCCGGTCCGGCGCGGCCAGGTGATCGCGCAGCCTGGCGCGGGCCGGTCGAGCATCCGCGTGCGCCGTCGCACCGGGACGGACGGGCCGGGCCATCACCTGGCGCCCGCCACCGGCCTGTCGCCGTCGTGCGGTGAGCGACGGGCGTCGTGCGCCGTGGCCGGCGGCGCGCTGCACACGGCGCGTCCACGGCGTAAGGCATCGCCCAACAACAGCCTGACGGCCGACGGGTGGTTTGTGCCTGGACACCGAACACCGCAGTCCGGACGTTGCGCGCGACGCGCGTGCGAGGTCGATCAGGCGCGCCCAGGTGGACGAAATGCACAAGATGGGGCGCGTCCAGGTGGGCGCCTCCAAAAGATGGATTGAAAAATGCGTCAAAAAGCACCACACCCCCCGCGCTGGGTGGGGGGGTGTGGCCTTCGGACCAAGGCGCGTGCGACGTTGCTCGTTGCGGAGCGGCTCCGCGTTGGCTTTTCGACTGCGCCCCAGTCTTTCCGCAATCAGCGTACGCCGGCGGCGAGGCGCGTGATACGGCCGGATGGCCCGTCCACATGGCCCGTCGCCACAGGGACGCATGGACCGATGACGAGCACGGGCGCGGCGGCCTGGCCGATCACGCTCGCGGCCACGCTGCCCATCGCCAGGCGGCTGATGCCGGAGTGGCCGTGGCTGGCCAGCACGATGAGGTCGGCGCCCACCTCCGCGGCGACTGCGGCGATCACGCGGGCGGCGTCCCCGATGCGGACCACCGATGTGACCTGGACGCCGGACAGGGCCGCCGCCACCTCCGCCAGGTACGCGTGGGCGGCGCTGGCGCCCGTCTCCGTCTCGCTGGCCACGGCCTCGACATGGCGGCCGAAGGCGTAGCGGGTCCAGGCCCCCATCCGCTCGAGGTCGAGGGCGTCGATGGCATGCACGAGGTAGATGCGGCCGCCGACCGCGGCCACCAACTCGCGCGCGGCAGGCACGGCCGTCTCGCTGGCCGCCGAGCCGTCGAGTGCGACGACAACGCGGTTATACATGGGCACCCCACCCCACAACCAGGACGGCGCACGGCGCCGAGTGGAGCACCTGCGTGCAGACGCTGCCGAGCAGAAGGTCCTCGGCAGGGGTCTGGCCGCGCTTGCCGAGCACGATCAGGTCCGCGTGGATGCGCCGCGCGAGGTCGACGATCTCCTCCGCCGGCAGGCCGACGGCCAGCTGCACGTGGGCGCCGGCACCGAGAGGCCCGAGCGCGGCGATGGTCGCGTCGATCGCTGCGGTCCTTGGGTCGTGCGGGTCCGCCGCTGCCGGGGGCGGCTCGGCGGCCGCGGCCGTTGCCACGGCGGCCGCGGCGCTCCCACCGCTTGGCGCGGCTGCCTCGGTACGGGCCGGGACCGGCGCTTGCCCGCCGGCGGCGGCCGGGGGCAGCCGGCCGGCGGTCGCATGACTCGCGGTATAGACGCGGGCCCTGGGCAGCACGGAGACGACGGTCAGCTCGACCTGGGCGGCTTCGAGGCCCATCGCCTCGACGTAGCGGGCGGCGGCCAGCGCGCTCGGCGAGCCGTCGGTCGCGAGCACGATCTTGCGCAGCAGAGGTCTCACCCCCTGCACCCAGTCTCGGGCCTGACGGGGCCAGCCGCCCACGTCCGAATGGACGGCCGGGCATGTCCCTCGGGCCCGACTTTGAGACGGGCAGCGCAGCCGTGCCGCCGACAGGGCGGCGGTGCGCCGCGTGCCCCTCAACCCCCGACTTTGAGACGGGCAGCGCAGCCGTGCCGCCGACAGGGCGGCGGTGCGCCGCGTGCCCGTCCCTGGGGCCCCCGTTTGGGGCGGTAGGGGAGCCGTGCGGCCGGCAGCGCGTCCCGCGCCGCCCCAGGGACCGCCAGATGCCAGGCGCCCAACGCCAGGCGCCCGACGCCCGACGCCCGTCGCCTCAGTGGCAGTGCGCCAGGTTGCCCGCCAGGACGGCCGGGCCGTAGGGTCCGCCCGCCGCGCCCGCCGGCACGGGGTACACCGT
>JAJYVM010000127.1 GCA_021792015.1 Bacillota bacterium
CGCGGCGGATGCCATGGGCTGCGAGGACGCCCGCCACCTGGGGAAGCTCGGCCGCGGCGAGCGGCCGGACGGAGATCGCGCCTACGCCCGCCACTCGTACCCGCGCTCCGGGCTCGCCGCCGCGAGGGCTCGGCGCACCCCGTCCGCGTCGAGGTCGGCACCGTAGACGGGCGTGCCGGGCTGCTGCCGCCACGAGTCGTCCAGGCCGCCGGCGTCCACGGGATCGAAGCCGAGCTCGTCAATCAGCCGCATGACGGCGACCTTGGCGGCCTGATCGTCCCCGGCCACGGGCAGGGCGATGCGGTCCGCGCTGCCGGCGGGCTGGCCGAACTCCAGCAGATGCTGCGCCTGGATGTTGTTGAAGGCCTTGATGACCGGCCGCCCCAGCTGCTGGGCCACCCAGCGGCTCTCCGCCATGCCCGTCTCGATGGCGGCGATGCGGCCGTCCCGCCGGGGGTAGTAGTTGCAGGTGTCGACGATCGCCGCGCCAGGTGCCGCCCCGTCCAGGATGCCGCGCGGCAGCAGCGGAACGGCCCGCTCCGGGATCGTGACGATGACCAGCTCCGCGCCCTCCGCCGCCTGCGTGGCCGGCACGGCGCGGGCGCCCGTCGCCCCCGCCAGGTCGGCCAGGGTCTCCGGACCGCGGGAATTGCTCACGGCCACGTCATGCCCGAGGGCCGTCAGCCGCCGGGTCAGGGTGCCCCCGATGTGACCGGCGCCGATGATGCCAATCCTCACCTCGGACATCCCCCTCTGACTCGCCGCCTTCGTGGCGAATAGCGGCAGTCCTGCCGCCCGACGGGCGACCCCCACAAAGGTGTCCAGGGCCTGCGAAAGGGTTGGGACGTAGGCGGGCCGCTGGCCCGACAGACACGGAGGTGACAGCCCGATGAACGTTCCTCGTCTCAAAGGCCTGGCGGCGTCGGCGGTCGCACTGGCGACCGTGGCGTTTCCGTTGCAGGCGATGGCCGCGCCCCACTTCCGGGGCGGCGACGGACCGGGCCAGGTGCGCTGTGGCCAGATCCAGAAGGTCGACGACCGGTACAAGTGGCTGGTGCGGCAGTATCCGCAGCTGGAGCAGTGGCTCATGCAGTGCCAGGGCATGGCTGGACCCGCGACCCCTCTCCCGATGCCGCCCTCCCCGCCCGGGCCGGTGGCGGCCCCGCAGCAGCCGGGCCTCGCGGCCCAGCTGGTCTCGTTCAGCGACCTCGGCGGCTATGGCTGGGCAGCGAGCGACATCAACCTCCTGCAGTCGATGGGGATCATGCGGGGCGTCGGCCGCAACCTCTTCCAGCCCGCGGGCATCCTCTCGCGCGTGCAGTTCGCGGCCCTGCTGCAGCGCGTGTTCCACCTGACCGTCCCGGCGAGCCCGATGTCGTTCATCGACGTGTCCACAGGCTTCTGGGGCTATAACGCGGTCGAGGCCGCCGCTCCCTACATGGGCGAGTTCAACACGCCGGGCGGCGTCGCCTTCGAGCCCAACCTCCCGATGCTCCGCATCGACGTCGCGGCCACCATCGGCAAGATCCTGGTGACGGAGGGCCTGGCCCAGCTGCCCACGACGGCCGCTGCCCAGAGCGTGTGGGGCGGGTTCGCCGACGGCAGCCTCGTGCCGGCCGGCCTGAGCCAGTACGCCGCGGTCGCCGTGCAGGCCGGGATCATGCAGGGCATGGGCAACGGCAGCTTCGGCGTCGACGACACCCTGAACCGCGCCCAGGCCGCCGTCCTGCTGACACGCGTCCTTGAGGGCACGGAGACCATGCCCGGCGGCACCAGCACGGTCACGAGCACGTCCAGCATCCAGGGCACCTACTCGTCCGCGACCAGCACGACGATCAACGTCACGGTGAACGGGTCGACGGCTCAGTTCACGCTGGCATCGAGCGGCGTCACGGTCACCCTGAACGGCACGGCCTCCAGCCTCAGCAATCTGACGTCAGGCGACGCGGTGACCCTGACCCTGAACTCCGCGAACGACGTCATCGCCGTCACGGCGACGGGCAGCAGCACAAGCGTTTCGACCATGAGCGGCACCGTGTCCTCGATCAGCGGCAACACGCTCTTCCTGATCGTCGGCACGACCCCCGTCCAGCTGACGATCGCCGCCGGGGTCACCCTTGACGTGGTGCCCGGTGACACGGTGACCGTCTCCATCAACGGCTCCGGTCAGGTCCTCGCGGCCACGGTGACCGGGACGTCCACGTCGTCCGCGACCGGGACCATCTCGATGGTCAACGCGAGCCAGATCCAGCTCGACGTCAACGGCGCCTACACCACCTACGCCATCGCCCCCGGCGCCAGCGTGACCCTCAACGGCCAGGCAGTCTCGATCAACGGCATCGCGGCCGGTGAGACCGCCACGGTGACGATCGACACGGCCACCAACCAGGTCACGAGCATCGCCGCGACCGGCACGGCCGCCTCGAGCTCGGAGAGCGGGACGGTCGTGAGCGTCAACACCACCAACAGCACCATCACGCTGGACGTCAGCGGCAACGAGGTGACCCTCCCCGTCGCCGCCGGCGCGACGGTGACCATCAACGGCCAGGCCGCGGGCCTGGGCAACGTCACGGCCAATGAGACCGCGACGGTGGCCATCACCAACGGCCAGGTCACAGCGATCACCGTGTCCGCGCCCACGGTCGCGTCCACGATCACGGGCTACATCGTGTCGACCACCGCGACCAACGTCGCGGTCGCCGTCTACGGCAGCTCGGGCGCGACGCAGTCCACCTACACGATCGACACCGGCGCGCAGGTCACGCTGAACGGCTCGGCCTCGGCTGTCACGTCGCTCCCGCTCGGTGACCAGGCGACGGTCGGCCTCGACAGCAGCGGCGGCGTGGCCAACATCGGCGCCACGACCCCGTCGGGCCAGGTCAGCGGTGAGCTGGTCGGCATCAGCGCCACCCAGGCCATCCTGCTCGTCGACGGCAGCCTGAAGTCGCTGTCCCTGGGGAGCGCCCCGGTGGCGTTCTCCGGTGGCAGCCAGATCGCGGTCACCTCCCTGCCCCTGGACACGACGGTCACCGTCGATCCGTCGGCGATGAACGGCTCCGCGCTCCTGGTCCACTGATCCTGATCCTTCCGACCCGGCATGCGGGTCCCGCCAAGCGGCGGGGCCCGCATTTTTCATAGTGCGGCCTCCTCTGGAAGGGGGTATCAATGGGGTACAACTCCGGAGGTGACCCATTGTGAAGGCCTCATGGCTCCGCGGGGCCGCGGCGTCGGCACTGGCGGTCGCCGCCCTCTCGCTGCCCCTGCAGGCGCTTGCGGCACCCGCATCCGGATCCGGCACGTGCGGCGAGATCGCCGCCCTCCGGCAGCAGCACCCCCAGCTGGAACAGGCTTACGCCGGCCTGCAGCGGGCCGCGACCCAGTGCGCCTCGCCCGGCGGCCTCCAGGCTGCCGGCTTCAGCGATCTCGGCGGCTACGCCTGGGCGCAGGCCGACATCGACCTTCTGCAGGCGGCGGGCATCATGCAGGGCGTGGGCGGCGGGCGCTTCCTGCCCGGCGCCACCCTGACCCGCGCCCAGCTCGCGGCCCTTCTGCAGCGCGTCTTCCGTCTGGGCGCGCCGGCAAGCCCGACCCCATACACCGACGTCAGCCAGGGATTTTGGGGCTACGGCTCCGTCGCGGCGGCCGCGCCCTTCATGGGTCAGCTCGCCACGCCGGCCGGCCCCGCCTTTGCGCCCAACCTGCCCGTGACGCGCGCCGACGCCGCCGCCGCCATCGGCCGCATCGAGGTCGCGGACGGCCTGGCGCCGCTGCCGTCGGCGGCGCAGGCCCGGGCCGTGTGGGCGGCGTTCACCGATGGGAGCGCGGTGCCGGCGGCCCTGAGCCAGTACGCGGCGGTGGCCGTGCGCTCGCAGCTGATGCAGGGTTACGGCAACGGCGCCTTCGGCCCCGGCGACACCCTGACCCGGGCCCAGGCCGCCGTCCTGCTGGCGCGCGTGCTGCAGGGCGGGGCCGCGATCCCCGCCGCCTCGGCCCTGGAGGGGACCGTGCAGTCGGCCACGGCGAGCCAGCTCGTCCTGACCGTCGGCGGCGCGCCCGTCACGCTTCCGGCCGCCCCGAGCGGCGTCGCGGTCACCCTTGACGGTGCCGCCGCCACCCTCGCCACGCTGGCCGCCGGCCAGTCGGCGATCGTCACCCTGAGCGGCACGGGCCAGGTCACGGCCGTGGAGGCGAGCGGCGCCGGCACCGGCGTCAGCGCCGTCAGCGGCACCCTCGACTCCGCCAGCGTCTCCGGACTCGACCTGACGGTCGGCGGGATGCAGCTGAGCTTGCTCGTGGCCTCCGGCGCCAGCCTCGCCAACCTGACCCCGGGGGCGCCCGCCACGCTCACCCTGGACGCGGCCGGCCAGGTGGTCGCCGTCGCGCAGGCGAGTGCGGCCGCCACGACAGCCACCGTGACCGCCACCATCGCCAGCGTGACCGGCACCACGCTCACCCTGAGCCTGAACGGCGCGAGCCAGTCCTATCCGCTGGCCGCAGGCGCCACCGTGACCGTGAACGGGCAGGCGGCGAGCCTTGCCAGCCTCGTGGCCGGTGAGAGCGCGACCGCCACCCTGAACGCCCAGGGCCAGATCACCGCGCTGGCCGTCACCGGCACGTCCGGCACGGTCACCGGCACCGTGGCATCCGTCGGCTCCGCCTCGCTGGGGATCACGGCGAACGGCATGACCCAGATATACGTGCTGGCACCCGGCGCGACGGTCACCCGCAACGGGCAGCCAAGCTCGCTGGGCGCCCTGGCCCTCGGCGACGCCGTCACCGCCACCCTCAACGGCCAGGGCGAGGTCCAGACCCTGGTCGCGACCGGCACCGCGAGCCCGAGCGCGCTGACGGGCACGGTGGCGGGGATCAACAGCTACGCCGTGGTCCTGAACGTCAACGGATCCCTGCAGGCCCTGCCCCTGGCCAACGGCGTCAACGTGACGCTCAACGGCCAGGTCACGGGGCTGGCCAGCGTGGTCGCGGGCGACGCCGCGACCGTGACGCTCAACAGTGCGGGCCAGGTCGTCAACATCGCCCTCACCACCGCCACGTCGATCATCACGGGCTCGGTGGTGGGCGTGAACGCCACCACGCAGCCCTACACGCTCATCCTCAAGGTCTCGGGGTCCATCCAGACCTTCGTCGTCTTCCCGGGCACGCCGATCACCATCGGCGGCGCCGCCTCCAGCCTCGGCGACCTGGCCCCGGGCGAGACCGCCACGGTGACCCTCAACACCTCCGCGAACCAGGTCACATCCGTCAGCGCGGCGGCCGAGACCGCGACCGGCTACATCGTGGCGCAGTCGGCGAGCAGCGTGTCGATCGCCGTGTACGGCTCCATCGGCGCGAGCGTCCTGAGCTACCCGATCGCGGCCGGCGCCCAGATCACGCTCAACGGCATGGCCAGCAGTCCCGGGGCGCTGCCGCTGGGCGCGGCGGCCGCCGTCGGCCTCAGCGCCACCAGCTCGGCCACGACGATCGCGGCCAGCACCCCCAACAACCAGATCGCGGGCGTGCTCGTCGCGATCTCGGCGAGCACGGCGATGGTCACGATCAACGGCACGGAGGCGTCGGTGCCCCTCGGCGCCAGCCCGGTGGCTTTTCTCGGCGGCATCCCGGTCGCGGTCACCGCCCTGCCGACCGGCCAGACCGTGACCATCGACCCAGGGGCCTTGGGCGGCTCGGCCCTGCTCGTCCGCTGACTTCCTCAGACTTCCTCTGGGGCGCGGCCACGTCCGCGTACCAGGTCGAGGGCGGCCACACCCGCGCGGACTGGGTGGGCGCAGGCCAGGCCTGCGCCCATGACCGCCTCTACCCGGCCGACCTCGACCTGATGGCGGGGCTCGGGGGGCTCAACGCGTACCGCTTCTCCGTGGAGTGGTCGTCCATCGAGCCCGCCCGCGGCCAATATGACAGCGACACTCTCGCCCGTTACGCGGACATGGTGCGCGCGTGCGAGGCGCGCGCCATCGCCCCGATCGTCACGCTGTGGCACTTCACGTTGCCACGGTGGTTCGCGGAGCGCGGCGGGTGGCTGCACGCGGAGGCCGTTCCCGATTTCGTGCGCTTTGCCGAGCACGTGGCGGCGGCCCTGCCGGCGCCCCGCGCGTGGATCAGCCTGAACGAACCCAACGTGTTTGTGCTGGCCGGCTACGTCGCGGGCGTGTGGCCGCCCGGTCTCAAGCGGGCGGATCTGGCCCTGCGGGTGATGGGGCGCCTCCGGGCGGCGCATCGTGCCGTGCTCCCGGTGCTCCGCGCCACCGGCGCACCCGTGGGGATCGCCCACCACTACGGGTCGATGGTCTCCGACAGCGCCCTGTCCCTGGCCCCGCTTGCGGATCTGGTGTTCAACCGGTCCTTTCTGCGCGAGCCCGCCGACTTTCTCGGCCTCAACTACTACACGCGCTTTCACTTCGCGGGCCTGCAGCTGCTGCCGGCCGCCGGCCCCACGCAGATGGGCTGGGAGATCTACCCCGAGGGCCTCGAAGAGGCCCTGCGCCTTCTCGGCTCCCGCAGATTACCGATCATCGTGACCGAGAACGGCATTGCGACCGAGGACGATGACCTCCGCACCTCGTTCATCGCGGCGCACATCGCTGCGATACGACGAAGCGATGCCGACATCCGCGGCTACTTCTACTGGTCGCTGCTGGACAACTTCGAGTGGGCGGAGGGCTTTCGCCCGCGGTTCGGGCTGATCGGCGTCGACTTCGCGACCCAGGCGCGAACGGTGCGGCCGAGCGCCCGGGCCTACGCTCAGATGGCCTTGAACGCCTCGAACGGCGAGCGGCAGGCGCGGCAGTAGTAGATGGCGCGGCAGCGGGTGGGCCCGAAGAGGTTCTCGGCAAGCACTTGCTCGGACCCGCAGCGCGGGCAGCGAACCACGTCATCGGGTGGGGCGATGCCGAACCGGCGCAGACCCTCTTTGCCCGCCTCCGTGATCCGCTCGGTGCTCCAGGGCGGGTCGTGACGGAACGTCACGACGGCGCTCGGTATCGCCTTCAGGACGGCCTCTTCGATCAGGTCCAGTGCCGGGCAGCCGAGAAACGTCGGCAGCAGGGCCACCTCAACGTGTTCCGCGTGCACCCGGACCTCGTCCACCATCCCCAGGTCCACAATGCTGATGGTCGGGATCTCCGGGTCCATCACGCGGCCCAGCGCCTCGCGGACAGCCTGCTCGGTCATCACCAGTGCCTCGAGGGATCGGTCCGGAAGAGCCCCGTGAGGTCCTCCCACAGGCTGTCGAAGTCCGACCCGTGGCGGGTACGGCCAGGCACCGGCTGCGCCTCCGGCACGGCCAATCCCCACGACGCCAGCTCGGGCACCACGATGGCCCGCCAGTCCGCCTCCGACAGGCCGGTTCCCTCGAACAGGCCAAGCGCCAGTGGCCAGGCGCGATCCACGGCCGGCTGCAGGCGCGCGCCGAGGGCCGCCATCATCGCCCGGTCGTGCATCCGGTGGTACCGTTCCTCCCGCGCCATGCGCTCGGCGATCGCCTTCAGCTCAGGGAGGTCGCTGCCCAGGAACTGCTGGATCCGCTGCTCCTCGAAGATGTCGTACAGGTATTGGCGCGTCACCGAAAAGGCGAAGTCCCGGCCCCCGACCTCGACCAACGGCGCGTGCCGATACGCGCCGGGCGCCCGCCCGCACGCAAGTGCGTCCGGATCCGCGGGCGACAGCAGGGCATAGAGCGCCGCCGCATGCGCCATCTCGTCCTGCGCCAGCGAGGACAGGGCCACGTCCGCCTCGACGTGCGGGGCCAGCCCCGTCCACTCGGAGTCGCGGTGGCCCAGGATCAGCTCGTCGTCGGCGGCCGCCAGGAGCTGCTCGTCCGTCATGGGCGCAGGCCCTCCCGCTGCCGCTGGCCGGCCAGGTCGATCTCGCGCCACTTCTGGATGATGTGCTTGTAGCCGGCCATGAGGCGGTAGCTGCGGTCGAAGGCCGGCCCGGGCAGGTCGGCCGCCTCCATGACGGCGATCTGGTCGCGGGGCGCCACCCAGATCTCCTCCCAGGCGCCGCGCCGCCCGAACTGCTCATGCGCGAAGGCCAGGGCCGCATCCGGCGAGGAGGCCGCGACGCTGCCGGCGTGCTGGGCCGCCTGCTTGGCCTCCCTGACGAACACCTCGTAGATCACGCCGCGATGGCGCCGCCGGACACGGCCTCGCGGATCCAGCGGCCCTCCTCCCAGGTCAGCCGCCGCAGCCCGAGGCGCTCGGCGCTCTTCGGCCCTTGGCCGTTGATGACCGCGCGCCACTCGTCCCAGCCCGGATCGCCGTATACCCACTGCGTCCCGTCCCAGTGGGGCGCCGGATCCGGCAACTCGAGGCCCACGGCCCGGATCTGGGGCACGGCGCGGCCCAGGAACTTCTGCCGCAGCTCCTCGTTCGTCTGCTTGCGCATGCCGTAGCGATAGAGCGGGGCCGCGTGCGAGAGCTCGTCGGGCGGCCCGAAGAAGTGCAGCAGCGGCCGCCACCAGCGGTTGAGGGCCTCCTGCAATTCCAGGCGATGCGCCGCATCGCCGGATGCCAGGGACAGGATGATGTCCTCCCCGTGGCGGATGTGCACCGCCTCCTCGGCGCAGATGCGCTCGAGGATGCGCCCGTAGGGCCCGTAGGAGCAGTCGACCAGGGCGCCCTGCGTAATGACGGCGGCGCCGTCGACCAGCCAGGCGATGACGCCCACGTCGGCCCAGGCAGGCACCGGGTAGTGGAAGACGTTGTGGTACTTGGCCTTGCCGGCGATGAGGTCCTCCATCATCGCCTCGCGCGTGCGGTGAAGCGGCGCGCCCAGGTCCTCGGCCACCCGCAGGATCAACTGGGCGTGGCCGCACTCGTCCTGCACCTTGGCCGTGAGCGCCAGCTTTCTGCGCAGGCCCGGCGCGCGGGCGATCCACTCGCGCTCCGGCAGGCAGCCCATGAGCTCGGACTGGGCGTGCATCTGGATCAGCTTGAGGGCGGCCTGGCGGTAGTCGAGGGGCATCCAGTCGCCGGCCTCGATCTTCTCGCCGCGCGCGATGCGCGCTTCGAACTCCGCCAACCGGTCCGCGTCGGTCATCGCGAGATCAGCCCCTCCAGGAGAAGGTCGGCGTACGTGTCGGCCACGGCACCGGGATCGAGGGGACCCCCGGGCCGGTACCAGGTGTGAAACCAGTTCGCCACCGACAGCCACGCCCGGGCGGCGGCGCGCGGCTCGCAGGGCCCGAGCTCCCCGGAGGCCACGCCGTCGGCGATGATCGACCGCCACGCCGCCTCGTACGTGTCGCGCTTGTGCAGGATGGCGTCGCGGCGGGCCGGGTCGCACGACCGCCAGTCGTGG
>JAJYVM010000128.1 GCA_021792015.1 Bacillota bacterium
ACGCCTCAATTGTACGCCGGTGCAGCGACGGCATCGCGGAGGAGGAGGGACCCGCCCACGCAGGCCTGGGTCTCGGTGAGCCGGAGGGGCGTGCGGTCCTCGGACGGCGGGAACAGCCGCTTGCCCCCGCCGAGGATGATGCGATGCACGTAGATCCGGTACTCGTCGATCGGGCCGTGGCGCTTGAAGGTGGCGGCGAGGTCCCCCCGCCGAGCACAGGGTCGCCGCCCGGCTGCGCCCTGAGGCGCATGATCTCCTCGGGGACGACCTCCCGCAGGATGGCGGTGGTCGGCCTGCGCCCGCTGGAGCACCGCGGCCGTCACGGGCCAGATGGTGGTGCAGCGGCTGTCGACAAAGGACAGCACCACAACCTTGCCGCGAAACTCGGCCAGGCGAGCCACTGGCCCGAACTGGTCCGTCGGCGTGAACCCGGGAGCCGGCGCGCCGGCCAGGGCGGTTCCCTAGTAGGCGGGCGGCTGGTGCGGCTGAGCGCTCGCCTTTGACGGCAGAAGTCGGAGATGGATCGCCGCGACCACGGCTGCAAGGAGCAGGCGCCCGCACGTCAGACCGGTCAGCACGGCGCGCAGCTTGGCCGTCCATGCTGACCGACCCCGGTCGGCGTTCATTCGACCCCGCTCGGCGTTCATTCCACGCAGCAGCTCATCCGCGTCACGTCCCGGCTGAATGCCTGTGCGGCCCGCTTGATGCCCTCGCTGAAGGTCGGGAAGACATGGACCGTGTCCACCAGATCATCCACGCTGAGGCCGAACTTCACCGCCAGCACCGCCTCATGGATCAGCTCGGCGGCGTGTGGCGCCACGATGTGCATGCCGAGGAGCTTGCGCGAGCGGGGATGGATTACCATCTTGAACAGGCCCTGCGTCTCGTTCACAGCCACCGCCCTCGGCACGTCCCGCATGCGCACCGTGCGGCACAGGCAGGTGTGGAGCCGGCGCATCTCCTCCTCTTCGGTGAGGCCCACGGAGGCGACCTGCGGACTGGTGAACACCGCCTGCGGCACATGATCGTACTCGATGGTGCGGACCGCTACCGAAAAGGCGTTTTCGACGGCCAGGGCCCCCTCCTTGGCGGCCACCGTCTCCAGCGCCATGCGGCCGATGCAGTCGCCGGCGGCGAAGATCGCGGGGTTGTCCGTTTGGAAGAATGGGCTGACGGCGATGAATCCGCCCGGAGCGGTCCGCACCCCCGCCACTTCCAGCCCGAGGTCGGCCGTGTTGGGACGCACGCCGGCGGCCAGCAGGATCTCCTGCGCCACCACCTCGAACTCGCCGTCGCTGTCGCGGCAGGTAAGCCGGCGGCCCGCGCCCGTGCGCGCCACCTGCTGGATCCGGACGCCTGTGTGGACATCGATCCCCTCCGCCTCCAGGGCCGACCGCAGCTCGGCGGCCACTTCCGGGTCGTGGCGGGGCAGGATCTGCGGCAGCGCCTCCAGCACGGTCACCGCGCTGCCGAAGCGGGCGAACATCTGCGCGAACTCCAACCCCAGGGGGCCGCCGCCGATCACGGCCAGGCTGGCCGGCAGTTCCGCCAACGCCATCGCCGTCACGTTGTTCAGCCAACCTGCCTCGTCCAGGCCCGGAACGGGCAGCGGCCGCGTGGAGGAACCGGTGGCCAGCAGGATACGGTCGGCTTCGTACATGGTGCCGTCCACCTCGACCTGGTTGGCGCCGCCCAACCTGGCACGGCCGGGAACCAGGCGCACACCGTCAAGACCATCCAACACGTCCTCGTAATTGCTGCGGCGGGCGGAAGCCACAAGGGCGTCCTTGCCGGCAACGGCGGTCGCGAAGTCGAAGGCGGGGCGACAGGGAGCGACGGCCGCGAAGCGTGGGCGCCGAGGGTCCTCCAGCGCCTGCGCCACGGCCAGCAGGTGCTTGCTCGGCATGCAGCCCACGTTGATGCAGGTACCGCCCAGAGGCAGCCCGCTGTTGCAGATGAGCGCCGACTTTCCCAGGTCGGCCGCCTTGGCCGCACCGGCGAAGGCGGCGGCGCCCCCGCCCACAATGATCAGGTCAAACCGCTCCATGAACCGTTCCTCCTCCACGCTGGCAACGCCGGCCGGCAACTCTACCGGGCCCGGCATCGAGACCATGACTGGAGCCTGCTGTCCCGCGAACCTGCCCTGATGAAACGAGACCCCAGCCGCCGCTGGCTCGCACATTCCCCGCAGGTGCCGCCGTTCGGTGCTGTCTCCGCCGCCAGAACCGTGCCGCGCGGCCAGGATGCATGATCACGCGCATATTCGCATAATGAAATAGATTAACCAGCATCGCCGCGGGACACCGCCGTGCGACGTTGCGGCCGGCCAACAGGCGCCAGTCTGATGCTTCACAGGCCAGGGGGAGCTCTCCCGGCAGCTCCCGCCGTCCGCTCACCAGCGCGCGGCGGCACCGGCGGGGTGCTTCAGGCCGGAGGGAGCCGCCGGCAAGCTCCTGACGACAACGCGCTCAGCGGGCGCTTCCGGTATGGCGCACAGCTTCGCCGGCCGCAGCGGGTTGCCTGGCGGCGGAGGCTTCCGCCGCGCAGCGGCACGCCGCGGACCGGCGGGCGCGCACCACGATCACTGCCGTCCCAGCCACAACCACCGCAGCGATCGCCAGGTACCCGTAGCCATGCGCCCAGAAGGCGGCGAAGGCTCCGGCGCCCACCAGGCCGATCAGGATCGGCAGACCACAGCAAAGCAGCGGCAGCAGCAGAAAGAGATATCCGGCGCCAAGTCCCTCTGGGCCCGTCTCCCCAGTGCGACGATCCATACTGCACCCCCTCTGGATACGGGAACCGACTGTCCAAGCGACAGCCCAGGCCCGCCCCTCAGCCGGTCGCGCGTGGCATACGGCCTTCGCCCGGCGGGTCTTGCAACGCAGTCCCATAGAGGATCCGCCCGCAAAGGATCGCCACACCCACATCAGCCAGGCGGAGGTAGGTTCCCGGGGCCGCAAGAGTCGCGAATGCAGCGGCGAAAGGGCAACGCTGCAGCACCCGTGCGCATCCCCTTCATCCGCGCACCGCCATCAGGCGTGCAGGAATCCGGCCCCGGGACCGGCGAGCCAGTAGTGCAGCAGGTAGATGCCCATCGCCGCCACCACGCCACCGGAGATGCGCTCCACCCAGGGCAGCGCCCCCGCCAGCACGCGCTGCAGCCCCTGCCGGGCCAGCGTCGCCGCCAGCGAAACCGCCGTCACCACGGCGCCCATGCCAAGGGCATAGAGCGCGAAGGCCCGGGCGCCGCCCAGCCACGACCCCGCGCTCACGGCGCCGGCCACCAGCGCCACGAAGAGGGGGAACGTGCACCCGAGCGAAGCCAGCGAGTAAGCCAGCCCGTAGACGTAGGCGCCGCGCAGCCCCGAGCCCGCGGCCGGGGTCAGGCGGTCGCCGAGCCGGCTCAGGGCGCCGGCCGACACGCCCTTGCCTGCCAGCAGCAGCAGGCCGAGCACCAGCAGCACCGCGCCGATGGCCACCCCCACATAGGGCAACGCCCCGGCCAGCAGCGGCATGGCCAGCGAGCCGGCGGCGCCCGCCAGCCCGAAGACGGTCAGAAAGCCCGCCGTCATGCCGCCGCCGGCGGCCAGCCCCGACGGCCAGCGCACGCCCTCCGCCCGGCCGCGCCCCAGCAGCAGCGCGATGTAGGCCGGCAGCATGGCGATGCCGCAGGGGTTGAACGCCGCCGCCGCGCCCGCCGCCAAGAAGAGGCCGCTCGGGATCGCCGCCGCGCTGTTCATGCCTGGAGGAGGCCCTTCAGGGACTGCACCAGGCTGCCGCCGGCTTCGGCCCCGCCCACGTGCACGATGGTCCCCCGCGCGTTCAGGATCACGGTGGTGTCCAGGCTCTGCACCCCGAAGGCGGCCACCAGCCGCTGGCCGGTGTCCAGCACGTGCGGCCACGGCCCGCCCCACTGCTTCTGGAAGGCCGCCAGCTCAGCCGCGGTGTCCTGCTGGGGGTCCACATCCACCGTCACCAGGTTCACGCGGCTGCCGAGCCGGGACTGCACCTGGCGCAGCTGCGATTCTCCGTAGGTGCAGCTGGAGCACCAGGAAGCCATGAAGTAAAGCACCGTGGGCTTGCCCGCCAGCGCCACCGTCTGGCCCTGGATGTCGCGGACCCGCAGAATCGGAGCGGTGTCGCCGACAGTTGCACCGACCTGCCCGGTCGGGTGGACGGCAGCCAGAGCACTCCCCGGCCGCGGCAGCGCGAACCAGATCACCGCCGCGACCACCGCCGCCGCGCCCAGCCCAAGCCAGAGGCCGGTGCGGTTGCGCCGCGGCGGCGCATACGCGCGCTTGGTACTCCGCCCCTTGCCTCCGCGCTTGGCCGCACCGCTCGCCACCTGATGCCACCCCCGCACATTCATTCACACGATGTAGCATCGTGCATGCAAGTGCTATTCTATGCGCAGCGGGGAATGCGTCAAGGGGAGCGTGGCGGGTTGGCCAGAAAGCCGGTCGGGATGTTCCGATTGCAGGCGGTGGGGCTGGAGCGCGTGCTCGGCAGCCTCGAGGCGGAGGTGATGGAGCAGGTCTGGCGCGCGGACGGCCCGGTCGCCATTCGCACGTTGCATGCCACGCTCCCGCCGAGCCGGCCGCTGTCGTTCAACACGGTCGTCTCGGTGGTGAACCACCTGGTCGAAAAGGGGCTGCTCCACCGGGAGCGGGCGCGCCGGGGCCACCTGTTCACGCCGACGCTCAGCCGGGATGCGTTTCTGGCCCAGGTCAGCCGCGACGTGGCGGCAGGGTTGATCCGCGACTTTGGCGATGTGGCGGTTGCGCAGTTCGTGGCCGCGCTGCGCGCGGAGAATCCGGCCGCGCTGAGACGGCTGGCGGACCTGGCGCAGGCGGACGGGTCAGCCCGTGGCTGAGGCGTGCCGCATGCAGAGGCGCCGCGCCGCGGCCGCTTTCCTGCTGCTCTGCGGCGGCGGGCTGGGCACCGCCGCTGTCGCCGCCACGGCCATCGCCGCCGGCATCAACCTTTGCTGGCCGAGCCTGCTGGCAGGGGCGGGGGCATGCCTGTGGCTACTTGGCGCAGGGCTTCTTTGCTGGCTGCTTGCGCTCACGGCCGTCGCCGCCGGCGCGCGCCAGCTATGGCGGACCGCCCGCGCCTTCGGGGCCGTGCTGCGCCGGTACCGGATGCAACGCGACCCGCGCATCGATCGCGTGGCGGCGGGCGTCGGGATCGCTGCGCCGATCGCGCGCTCGGCGGACGGCCGGGTGTGGGCGGCGACCTACGGGGTCTGGCGCCCACGGATCGCCGTTTCGGCAGGGCTGTGCGATCGCCTGTCAGACGACGAACTGGCAGCCGTGCTCCTGCACGAGGAGCTTCACCGCCGCTGCCGCGATCCGCTGCGGCTGCTGCTTGCGCAAAGCGCACGCTCTGTCCTTGGGCTGCTGCCCGCAGCCGGCCGCATCCTGACGGCCCACATCGAGGCCAGCGAGCTCGCCGCCGACGCATACGCGATGGAACGCAGCGGGCGGCGGCAGCTGGCGGCTGCGCTCTGGCGTTTGCGCGCGGGCGCCATCCTTGCGGGCGCGGCGCCGTTTGGCCCCCACGACGACCTCTTCACCCGGCGGGTGGCGCAGATCGAGCGCTACCCGGCCCCCCTGCCGGCCGGCGGTCCGAGCTGGCGCGATGCAGCGGCGGTCGCCGGCGCCACGGCGGTGGCTGTGGCGTGGTCGTTGGTGTGCCTGCGTCCATGACCGGGCCCGAAGGAGCTCACGCGGGCCATGCCGTCCGCAGCGGCAGCCGCCGGCAGGCCGGCCCGCGCTTGCCCCTCAGCCGCATGGCGGTGCGCAGCCCCTGCAGGTCCATGCACCGCGTCCGGCCCGCGAGCCGCCTGCGGGTTCGCGCAGCACCCGTGTGTTCACACTGGCCGCGACGGGGTCGCCGCCCGTTGTCCCCTCCACCGCACGGCACCTTAAAATGTATCAGCCACGGATGACGGCGGCATGGAGACGCCAAGGGCGGTCGGTACCTCGCATCGCAAACCGTCAGCTTCCAGCGCCTCAAACTTCACGGGTGCGGACGAGCGCCAGCGTGCCCCCCGCCACGTTACGCTCATGTCCGAAGATCCCCTCAAGAACCGCAAGATGCTCGTCGCGAAAGGATTTGAAGGCTTCCGAGGTGGGGTCCCAGGGAAGCATGGTTCCCAAGTGTTGTGGTGTCCACGAAACCGGGTCAGGCCCATTCTGGACGCGGGCGGCGTGTATTCAAGCCCCGAGGCTGGAAAATGTCAGCCGCTTTCTCCAGGGAAAGGGCACTCTCATCGCTCCTGCCCTGGCCTTCGCCTTCACCGCACCAAAAAGTGCGAAACTTCACCCTGAGACCGGCTTCGTACAAGCGGCGCCTGGCGTGAGAGAAGGCAGAGCCCACACCCGACGGGTACTCGCCCTCAGGCTTGCGTGCATGCCTTGCCGCGCGTGGCGCGGTGACCAAACGCTCGATCCGCTGCCGCTGATTGGTAGAATGGTAACCAAGGGATGGGAGAGCCCGCAGCATGGATGCTCCGTTGCGCGCGATCGAGACGCATGGGCGAGTCGTTGACGC
Organism: Bacillota bacterium; assembly: GCA_021792015.1. Classification (GTDB taxonomy): domain Bacteria; phylum Bacillota; class Sulfobacillia; order RBS10-35; family JAJYVM01; genus JAJYVM01. The sequence goes on from JAJYVM010000128.1 coordinate 6,556, forward strand.
CAGGCACATCGAAACCGACGCGGACCTACCGGTCGGCCGCCAGGTGCGCGTGGTCGTGCTGCTGATGACGACCGAGGACGATATTTCAGAGAGCGAGTGGCTGGCGGCCGCCGCCAACGATCCCGCCTTTGCCTTCCTCGCCGACGCTGCAGAGGATATCTACTCCCTGCAGGACGGAAAACCGTTTGGCCGTTCGTAATCGCATCGTTCTGGTGCCATTCCCCTTCGACGATCTGACCAGCGTCAAGGTGCGCCCAGCCGTCTGCCTCACCGACGAGATCGGGCCCCATCGTCACGTCGTCCTCGCCTTCATCACGAGCCAGGTTCCCGAAACCACATCCGCCACCGATATCGTCCTGCAACCCGACGATCCAGATTTTGCGGCTACGGGCCTGCGCGTGCCGTCCGCCGTTCGCCTGCATCGTTGATGACGGTGAGTTCGGAGATGATCCGCCGGATGCTGGGATCGCTCCCGGACGGGATGGCCGGCCGTGTCCGCAATGCCTTGCGCGAACTGTTCCAACTCTAAGCGGCAGCAGGCGCACCGCATTCAGTCAGCCTGCTTCAACCAGCCGAACGCATTTGGGAAGCGGTGAAGTCGGTACTCCGGGTCACGGGCGCGGACGTGCGCCCGTTGAGCCGACCCGCAGCGGCATCTGGAAGCAAGGGGGTCAGGTCTCGCCTGACCGGACGGTGGTGGTCAGCGGTCCTGAGAACCGATTCGCGCCGCGCCACCGATGTGTCGCAGGATCCGCGCAGACATACACCGTTCCGTTGACGCCGACTTCGACCGGACCGCCTCTCACAATGGCCCCCGGCTCCTCGGTGCCGCTGCCACCCTGGGCTGTGGCCAGCGTCCTGGCGGATTACCAGGCGCACAGGATGCAGTTGCACGGCCGCGTGTGAGACGATCCCGGCGCGCTCTGGTGCCGGCTGCGAGGGCCCCGCGCTTCCGGGTCACGCCCTCGCGTACTCCTCGGGTACGAGGTCCTACACTGCGGGGTGGCAGCCCTCTCTGAGCCGCAACCGCGGGGCGGTATCGCCGCCGGAGAGGGCGGTCCACGCCCTGGCCAGCGGGCACTTCGACGGCCGCGGCTCCGCTACTGGGTTTTATTTCCATCCGGTGAGGGCAGCCCGGCCCCCCCGCCAGCGCCCCCGGCCGCGCGGCCACGGTCGCCGCCTGCTGTCCCCGTCAGCCCTCGCCCCGTCAGTGCTGGCCCGCTGCCCAGATCAGCCCTCCACGCTTGCCGCCGCGGTCGACGCGGCCCGCAGGACGATGCGCGAGCCGAAGGCCACAGCCCAGACGGCGCCCCCGCCATCGCGCAGAAAGCGCGCGTACGTCTCGTCCTCCCGCTGCGTGACGACGAAGGCGTCGCCGCCGACGTGGCGTGCGGGCACCCGCCTGCCCTCCGTGGCGAAGATGAGCCCACCCGCATCGACCGACACCTCGATGCGCGCCCCCTCGCCCGAGCGGTAGAGGCCGGCGTAGGCGGCCAGCGCCTCCCGGTCCGGCGCCGGGGCCACGGCCGCGTACTCGGCCCGCCGCGTGCCGAGCGGCAGGCCCAGCAGCCCGTTGACGGCCCGCAGCAGCACGATCCCGGACGGCGCCCCCGCCGCGTTGGCCAGGGCGGCCCCCGTCACCCCCCGCTCCGGGACCACGGCCACCTGGGCCCCGATCCCCTTCAGCCCCCCGCTGTGTTCGATGAGGGTCGCGCCGTGGTAGGGGGTGACGCGCAGCCCGTACCCGTACCCGGACGCGGGGTCGATCGCGATGTGCGGCCGGCACATGGCGGCGACGCTCTCCGCGCCGAGGATGCGCTCAGATCCGACCCGCCCGCCCGTCCGGTAGATCTCGAGGTAGCGCAGGAGGTCGCGCGCGCTGCACTTGATGAAGCCCGCCGCCAGCATCGCCGGCGCGTCCCACCACTGGGGCGCCGGGTAGACCGTCTCGGTCCCGTCGGCGTTCTGGCGCACGGCGTACAGCGTCGCCACGTCGTCCATCTCGGCGACCGCCGCCGGCGACAGGGTGGCGGTCGTCATGCCGGCCGCCTCGAAGATGTGCTGGCGCAGGTAGGCGGGGTAGGACTGCCCGCTGGCGCGCTCGATGATGGTGCCGAGCAGCGCGTAGCCGTCGTTGCTGTAGCTGAAGTGGGCCCCCGCCGGACCCAGCAGGCGGTAGTCCCCGTGCGCGATCGCATCCATCAGCTCGGCGGGCGTGTCGATGGGGTGCACCTCGCCCCCGGCCAGCTGCGGCGGCGCCGCCGGATCGCCGGCGATGCTGCGGGCCATGGCCGGATACAGCGAGGGCAGGGGCGGCAGCCCCGAGCTGTGCGTCATGAGGTGGTGGATGGTGATGGCGCGCGCGGCCTCCGGGTCCGGTGTCGAGAACTCCGGCAGAAAGCGCTGCACGCCATCCTGCACGGAGAGCCGGCCGCGCTCCTGCAGCTGCATGACGGCAACGCACGTGAAGGACTTGGTGATCGAGCCGATGCCGAAGACGGTGTCGGCGCCCACGGGGAGGTCGCGCTCGCGGTCGCGCCGCCCGAACCCGCGCGCGTAGGCCAGCTCGCCGCCGCGCGCCACGGCCACGGCCATCGCCGGCGTCTGGTAGAGCGCGAGGGTGCGCTCCGCCGACGCCTCGAAGGCCCCGCTCCACTCCGGCGCTGTCATCCCCAAGCCTCCCAGCGGCCGCCTTCGGCACG
>JAJYVM010000129.1 GCA_021792015.1 Bacillota bacterium
GCCGGGCAGTGACCCGCACCGGCGGCGGCTGGCCCGCCATCCTCGCCCCCGTGATCCACGCAGCCCGCGAGGTCCGAATGGTCGCCTCCCCCGGCACCACCGGCCGTGGGCGCCCGCGCCCGCAGGCAGCAAGATGGGTGCGGTGGCGGATGTCGCGAGTCCACCGCCGCCCCCGGCCCAAAAGGGCGCTTCCCGCGGGCCGGAAAGGCCCAAAAGGGGGACATGCCCGTGCAAGCCCGAGACATCATGACCCGCGAGGTTCTCACGATCGCTTCGGACGCGACCCTGGGCGAGGCGGCCGCCGCCATGGCCGACCGCCGAGTCAGCTGTCTACCCGTGGTCGACGGCGGGCAGCTGGTCGGCATCCTCACGGAGACGGACATCGTGCGCTGCATCGAGCGCGAGCTACCGTCGTCGGGCACCGCCCGCCCGCTCGGCTCGCACATCCTCTGGACCGCGAGCACCGACTACCTCGACGTGGTGGGCCAACTGGACGTCGACCAGGCGATGACCCGCGAGGTCATCCGCGTGGGGCCGGCCGACTCGGTCGAGACGGTGGCCGACGTGCTGGCGCGCCACCACATCAAGCGCGTCCCGGTGGTACTCTGGAACGCCGTCGTTGGCATCGTCAGCCAGATGGACCTCGTCCGCCTGCTGGCCGCGGACACCTCCCTCACCAGCCGCCCACCGGAGCGCTTGGGCTGGCTGCTCATCCCCGCGACCGGCTTTCTCCCGCACGCGCAGCACGTGACCGCCGCGCCAGGCCTCACCATCGACGTCGATTCGGTCCACACCCCGTTCGAGGACGCACCCGCTGCGTATCCCGACGTGGCCGCCGCCCTGAGCGACGCCGCCGGCCTCACCGCCTGCCGCGTCCGGCTGAGCGGCGAGATGGTGGAGCGTGATGGCCGCACGGCCGCAACCCGGTGGCAGTGCCTGTGGACCGCGGACGCCGCCCCGGCCGTCGTCGACTGGACGGCCGAGGCCGTCGAGCGCGCCCTCCTGCGCGAGGAGGAGCTTGGCCAGAGCATCGACGCCCGGGCCTGGGAAACCGTGCGCGCGGTGCGCCGGACGGCCGCCGCCCGCGAGGACCCCGACCGGATGGTGCCCGCGCTGCGCGAGGCCACGGCGGAAAGGGCGGCCGACCTCAGGCTCCCCACCGGCGTGGGCGCGGCCTTCGACGGGATGCTGGAGGGCGCCAGCGCCATGGTCGCGGCGCGCGAGCCCGGCCGCAACGCGATGGCGACCCGGACGTGGCACATGCAGGTGGTCCACGCGGCACTGGATGTCCTGCACCGGGTGGACGGGATCCTGCCGGTGGTCGACGCGAAGCAGTTGCGCACGCGCCTGAGCGAGGCGGTGCTGGAGCTGGCCCCCGCCCCCGCGGAAGCGGCACGAGTCTGACATATTCGTTGGGGGCGGCCCCTGGCCGCCCCCATTATGTGGACGTAAGTCTACTTATGGACGGGGAGTTGATCTTCCACCCCGACCGGCGCTACCTCGCCCGCGGCACGCAGATCACGTAGCCACCCACGCCGCCCGCCATCAGGTCCAGGGCCTGCTGGGCAAAAACCGCCGGGAGCAGGGGCGCCCCGACCACCATCAGGGCGACCAGGAGCAGAAGGCTCCGACGGGCACGGAGGGGCGGCGCCGCGGGCTGGCCGAACGCCCAGCGCAACCCGTATCCGAGCAGCAGGCCGCCGGAGACGGTCAGGATGAGGTCCGCGGCGTCCGCCGCGGGCGAGCGGGCGGCCGCGCTGTCGGCCGTTGGCGCCAGGGCCGTCGCCAGCAGCAGGACGCCAAGCCACAGACGCAGCAGGCTGCGGAGCACGTGCGCCCCTTCCCTTGCCTGCCACGCTACCCTGCTCCGGGCTCACGCTCTACGGCCACGCGGACCAGAGGCGCTTACCCCACGTGGCCTCAGCTACCCGGTTCGGGCTCCTGGCCCAGCGCCTCGCGCAGGCGCTCGACCTCGCGCGCCAGTCGCTCCTGGCGTCCGCGTAGCCCCGTGATGTAGAGGAAGAGGGCGGTCCAGATCACCGCGTACGCGGCGAAGAGATAGGCCATGGCGTTGGCACCCCCCGCGAGGTTAGAACCGGAACCGCTCCTTGAGCCGCGCGACGCTCTCCGCCGTCTTCTCAAGCCGGACGCGCCGGCCCAGCAGGAAAAGGGCCAGCAGCAGAAACGCCGCGTAGTTGATGAACAGGCTGAGGGTCATCCGCGGGTCCATGTTGATCTGAAAGCCCTCGATGGTGTGCGGGTGCAGGCCCTGCATCATGCCGACCGACAGGACGATGATCGGTACGTCGATGTAGCTGAGCACGGCCCAGACGGCCGACAGGCGCATGCGGGCCGGGTCCCCCTGCGCGGCCGAGCGGATGAGCAGGTAGCCTGCGTACAGGAGCCAGAGGATCAGCGTTGCCGTCAGCAGCGGCTCCCACGTCCACCAGACCAGCCAGACGGCCCGGCCCCAGATGGAGCCGGAGATGAGGGTGATGCTGGTGAAGAAGAGGCCGACCTCGGCGGCGCAGTGCGCCAGCAGGTCCCAGTGGTCGCCCTTGCCCAGCAGGTAGGCCAGGCTGGCCACGAAGACGACCGTGTAGGCCGCAAGGCACGTCCAGGCCGCGCTGATGTGGAAGTACATGATCCGGTAGACCTGGCCCATGTACGCCTCGGGCGGCGCGTAGATGAAGGCGAAGAACAGGCCGACCAGCAATGCGCCGTAGACGACCACGCCCGGCACCTTCTCGGACCATCGCAGCAGCGTCATGCCGAGACCTCCAGCACGAAGTCGAAGAGGAAGGCCGGCAGGGTCAGGTAGACGAGGTCGAAGGCGATCAGCAGCCCCGCCCACGGCGTGCCGGAGCCCACGGCCAGCGTGGAGGCGCCCACCACGGAGGTCTCAGCCAGCCGCACGGCGGCGACCAGGAGCGGGGACAGCAGGGGCAGGGCCAGGAGGGGCTGCAGCACCTCGCCGGCCCGGGTGTGGGCGGCAATGGCCCCGGTCAGGCTCGCCACCGCGATCAGGCCGACGCTGCCGAGGCCAAGGGCCAGCAGGAAGGCCCCCGGATGGGCCGGGAAGTGCACCAGCAGCAGCATGAAGAAGATGGGCACCAGCACGACCTCCGCCGCCACCAGGAAGGCGGCGTTGGCAAGGCACTTGCCGTAGAAGATCGCGCTCGGCGCGCAGGGCGCCGCCGCCATGCCGGCCAGCGCGTCGTTGCCGAGCTCGCGCGCGAACGAGCGCCCCATGCCAAGCAGGCCGGCGAACAGCAGCGCGATCAGCAGCACGCCCGTGAACACGGGCCGCAGGTCCTGCCCGAGCGGGTCGAAGGCGAATCCGAACATGGTCGCCACCAGCAGTCCGAAGACGCCCAGGGCCGCCACGTTCTCGCGCCCGCGCAGCTCCAGCAGCAGGTCGCGGCCGGCCACCGTCAGGCAGGCCGCGCCCCAGCGGGGGCCGGCGACGGGGCGGGGTGTCGCCACCCGACCGGTAACCACCTCAGGCCTTACGGTGACAGCCGCGGGCCGCCGCGGTCGCACCATCTCGCGGTAACGCTCGGCGAATGCCTGCGGGCGGCCGCGGAACGGCGCCGCGACGCCCACCTCGCGCACGCGCCCCGCGGCGAGGAGGACGTAGCGGTCGGCGACGGCCAGGGCGGCCTCGAAGTCGTGGCTGCAGACCAGGGCGGCTCCGCCGGCGGCGCGCCGGGCCATGAGGCGTGCGCTCAGCCGCGCGCCCGCGTCGGCGTCCAGCCCGCTCCAGGGCTCGTCCAGCAGCAGGAGGTCCGGCTCGTGCATCAGGGCCCGGCAGATGGCAAGGCGCTGCTGCATGCCGCGCGAAAAGCCCCCGACGGGCTCCTCGGCGAACAGGAGCAGGCCCTCCTCCCGCAGCAGTGTCCCGGCCCGGGCCGCGGCGGCCGCCCGCGACATCCCGTACATGCGCCCGAAGAAGGTCAGGTTCTCCCGCGCCGAGAGGGCGTCGCTGAAGAAGGTGTGGTGGCCCACGTAACCGATGGCGGCCCGCGGGTCGCCCGCCACCGCCGGCCAGCGCACGCGCCCGTCCTGCGGCCGCAGCATACCCGCCGCCACCCGCAGGAGCGTGCTCTTGCCGGCGCCGTTCGGGCCGAACAGGGCCACGACCTCGCCCGGCGCGACGTCCAGGTCGACGCCGGCAAGGGCCAGGGTCTTGCCCAACCGCACCCGCACGCCCGTGATCTCCAGGCGGCTCGCTGCGGCATCCCCGCTCGCCCGCAGGCTCACGGAGCTCACGCGCCCCGCCTCGCCGCGTCGCTCCGCATGCCGACCACGAGCAGCCCCGCCAGGGCGCACGACGCGATCACCAGCCACACGGTGGGCGTGAAGGCAGCCGCTTTCTGGTCGAGCCAGCTCGGCGCCGGAATCGCCGTGAAGGCCAGCACGGTGCCGGGCGCGACGGCCGCGGCCCCGAACTGGCGAACCGTCAGCCCGTTGACCTGGATCGTGCCCATGGCGGCCAGCGAGGTGGTGCGCAGCGACAGCTGATTGGCGCGCATCACGATCGCGAGCTGTGCCGTCGGGAAGTCCACGGGCCGCATGATGCTGACGGGCAGGTGCTGCGCCGGCACCACGTACGAGAAGGCCACGGTCGTGTGGGCCTGCGCAGGCAGGCTGACGGGCAGCACCAGCTCGCCTTTCACGACCTTGGCAGCGGCCGCATCGCCCCCGAGGTGCACCTGCACGTCCTCGGCGCCCGCGACCAGCGGGAACCGGATTTGGTGCAGCGCCGCGGATTGCGGGTTGGCCACCTGCAGCACGTCGAAGAAGTCGAGGCTGCCGGGGACGTAGGCGATGGCGATCTGCTCGCTGTCGAGGGCCGGTCCGGCCGGGCCGGCTGCCGGCGCCGAGGCAGCCACAACCGGCGCCGCCGCCGAGGCCAGAACGGCGCACCCCAATGCCAGCAGTGCCACCAGGGGCACCTTCGTGCTATGCCACTCCTCTGACTTCGCGACCGCGCGGGACAGCCCGCGCGGTCCTTGAACGGTCAGCTTGTGGACGGGGCGGCGGTGTAGTGGCTCGGGCATTTGACCATCAGCTGCGTGGCGTGGAAGACACCGTCCGCACCGAGCCGACCCGCCACCACGACGTTGGTGATGCCGGGCTCGAAGGGGCTCGGCTCGGGACCGTTGTAAACCACCGGAAGCTTGCTGCCGCTGCCATGGTTGGCCAGCGTGAACTTGAGCTGCACCTGGCTGGGCGACCACGTGAACCCCGGCTGCAGCCGGCCGTTGACCTGGACAAACTGACCGTCGGCCTTGGTGCCCAGGGCCGCGAACTGGTCGACCGTATAGTAGTACGTCGTCGAGTTCGGCCCGAGGCTCATCGCGGTCAGGACGCCAATGGCGGCGAGCACGCCCACGATCACGACGCCGATCTGCCAGCGCTTGCCGCCCCAACTGCGCAACGTGCCGGCCCCGCCTTCCGCATCAGTATAAGGCAACGCCGCAGCCCTCACCAATCGCCCGATGGTGCTACCCCGCTAGGCCTTGAGCGCCTCCTTGACGAGCGGTGCGACCTCCCACGGCAGCTGGGCCACCTTGGCCCCCCCGGCCGTCAATGCGGACACCTTGCTCTCAAACGTGCCGCGCCCGCGCTCGATGATGGCGCCGGCGTGGCCCATGCGCTTGCCGGGGGGTGCGCTCTTGCCCGCCAGGTAGGCCACGACGGGCTTGCTCATCCCCTTGACGTACTCCGCGGCCTCCTCCTCGGCCGTGCCGCCGATCTCGCCGATCAGCACAACGACCTTGGTCTCCGGGTCGCGCTCGAAGCGCTTGAGCATGTCGATGAAGTTCAGGCCGGCCACGCGGTCGCCGCCCATGCCGACGACGGTGGTCTGGCCGAGGCCGGCATCCGTCAGCGAGCCCACCAGCTCGTACGAGAGGGTGCCCGAGCGGGCCACCACCCCGACGGGGCCAGGCTGGAAGATCGAGTTCGGCGGGATGCCGATCTTGCAGCGGGCGGAAGGAGCGCAGAGCCCGTACGTGTTGGGCCCGACGATCATGGCGCCGCGCTCGGCGGCGAAGGCGTTGATCACCATGGCGTCGTGCAGGGGCACATGCTCGGAGACCACGACGACGAGCGGCACGCCGGCGTCGATGCACTCCATGACGGAGTCCTTGGCCAGGGTCCCAGGGACGAAGACGACTGCCGCATTGGCCCCGTGCTTCTCCACCGCCGTCTCGACCGTGTCGTAGACCGGCACGCCCGAGACCTCCTGGCCCTGCCGCCCCGGCGTGACGCCGGCCACGACCCGCGTCCCGAACTCGAGCATCTGCCCCAGGTGGAAGCTTCCCTGCCGGCCCGTCGCCCCGGTGACGACGATCCGCGTCTTCTCGTCGACCAGCACGCTCATTCCGCCAAGTCCCCCTTGACCCCGCTCGCACGCGGATGACCGCCTGCTTCATTGAACCCGCTCGCACGCGGATGACCGCCTGCTTCATTGAACCCGCGCACGGGCGGAAGCCCGCCCGTGCCAACGATGCCGCTCAGGAGCTTTACTGTCCCGACTGGACCGGCAGGCTCTCGCCCGCCAGGGCGACGACCCGCTCCGCCGCCTGCTGCATGGAGCGGAACGCGTCGACGCCCGCCGCCTTCAGGATCGCATGGCCCTCGGCCTCATTGGTGCCGACCAGGCGCACCACCAGGGGCACGTCCGTGGCGGCCGGTTGCTGCTGCCGCACCTGCACGATGGCCTTGGCCACCTCGTCGCAGCGGGTGATGCCGCCGAAGATGTTGACCAGCACGGCCTTCGGCCGCGTGGAGAACAGAATGGCCAGGGCCTCGGCCGTCGGGCCCGCCGCGCTGCCGCCGCCGGCGTCGAGGAAGTTCATCGGCTTGCCGCCGTAATGCTGCATCACATCGAGCGTGGCCATGGTGATCCCGGCGCCGTTGGCCATGACCGCGATGTCGCCGTCGAGCTGGACGAAGGCCAGGCCCAGTGCCCGCACCTTCGCCTCGAGCGGCGTCGACTCGTCGGTCTTGGGCAGGTCGCCGTGCCGCGCCATGGCGTCATCGTCCACGTTGAGACGCGCGTCGGCGGCCATGATGTGCCCATCGACCACGGCCAGGGGGTTGATCTCCACCAGCTCGGCGTCCAGGCGCACGAACACGCGGTACAGGCGGCAGGCCAGGTCGCTGAACTCGCGGGCCAGGGTGCCGCCGAGGCCCAGCCGGCGGGCGACCTGATAGGCCATGTAAGGCTGCAGCCCCCAGGCCACCGGGATGCCGCGCTTGACGATGGCCTTCTCCGGCACCTCCTCGATCGCCATGCCGCCCGAGGCGGAGGCGATGAGCATCGGCCGCTTGGCGCCGGGATCGAAGGTCAGCGACAGGTAGAGCTCCTGGCTGATGGAGAGCTTCTGCTCGCAGTAGACCGTCTCCACCGTGTAGCCCTTGAGGTCCATGCCGAGGATCTGGCGGGCGGCCGCCTCCGCCTCCCCGGGCGTATCGGCCACCTTGATGCCGCCGGCCTTACCGCGTCCGCCAACGAGGACCTGCGCCTTGACGGCCACGGGTCCGAGGTCGCGGCAGGCCGCAGCGGCGTCCTCCGGGGTCCGGCAGAGCCGCCCGCGCGGGATCGGCACCCCCGCCTCGGCGAGCACACCCTTGGCCATGTATTCGTACAGTTTCACGCTGCAACCCGCCTTCCAGGGCCATGGAAGCCTAGTTTGGGGGCCGGCGCGCATGCGCCGGCCTGCACGATGCGCGTCAGGTCGCGTGCGTGGCGTGCCGTGCGACCTCGGCAACCAGCGCTCGGGTCCGCTCGGCCTCGCCCGCCGCGTCGACGCCGAGGCCGGCGACTCCGCTCTCCACGGCCGCCTGGGCCACGGCCGCCGCCACCACCGGCGCCACCCGCGGGTCGGAGGTGTCGGGCATCACCATGTCCGGGCTGATCTCCGCGTCGGGCACCAGGGCCGCGATCGCGTGCGCCGCCGCCATCTTCATCGCGTCGTTGATCTCGCGCGCGCGGGAGTCCAGCGCGCCGCGAAACACGCCGGGGAAGGCCTGCACGTTGTTGATCTGGTTCGGGTAGTCCATGCGGCCCGTGCAGATCACGCGGGCGCCGGCGGCGGCGGCCTCGGCCGGGTGGATCTCCGGCTCGGGGTTGGCCATCGCCATGATCACGGCCTCGGGTGCCATGCTGCGCACCATCGCCGAATTGACGGCACCGCCGACCGAGAGGCCGATGAACACGTCTGCGCCGCGCAACACGGTCGCAAGGTCGCCGCTCTCGTGGTCGGGGTTGGTGATGGCCGCGATCTCCAGTTTGTATGGGTTCATGTTCTCGCGGCGCGCGCTGTGAATGGCGCCCGCCGTGTCGCAGAGAACGATGCGCGCCACGCCCAGCTGGAGCAGAAGCTTGGTGACGGCCATGCCGGCGGCGCCGGCGCCGTTGATGACGACCTTGACGGCGGAAAAGGCCTTGCCGACGATCTTGAGCGCGTTGATCAGCGCGGCGGCGGTCACGATGGCCGTGCCGTGCTGGTCGTCGTGGAAGACGGGGATGCTCGTCTCACGGCGGAGGCGCGCCTCGATCTCAAAGCAGCGTGGGGCGGAGATGTCCTCCAGGTTGATGCCGCCAAAGGTCGGCGAGATGGCCGCCACGATCTCGACGATGCGGTCGACGTTCTTGGTGGCCAGGCAGATCGGGACGGCGTCGACGCCGGCGAAGGTCTTGAAGAGGACGCACTTGCCCTCCATGACGGGCATGGCGGCGGCGGGGCCGATGTCGCCAAGGCCCAGGACGGCGGTGCCGTCGGTGACCACCGCCACCAGGTTCGCCTTGGCCGTGTACTCGTACGCGAGGGATGGGTCGCGGGCGATCTCCAGACAGGGCTGGGCCACACCCGGAGTGTAGGCCAGCGAGAGATCGTCGGCGCCGCGAACCGGGACCTTGCTCACGACCTCGATCTTCCCGTGGTGCTCGCGGTGCAGGGCGAGGGCCCTGCGCCGGAGCTCGGCCACCTGCTGCTCGGTCAGTGCCAATGCCGGCCCCTCTTCCTGAACTTCGCATCCGCGCGGACAAGCCCGCGCGGATCAGGAACTCGGGCGGCGCACGCCGCAGCATGCGCCGGTCCCATGCGTCCCTTTCCCGGCTGCGGCCGTGGAATCCTACCGCATGTCGGCGGGCAGCTCCGCCATCTGGGCGCGCACGTCGTCGGCCGAGCGCTGGAAGGCAGCCTTCTCGTCGGCGCCCAGCTCCAACTC
>JAJYVM010000130.1 GCA_021792015.1 Bacillota bacterium
CAGGGCAGGAGCAACCGGGAGATCGCCTGCGCGCTGCTCATCAGCCCGAAGACGGTGGAGACGCACCTGGGGCACGTCTACGCCAAGCTGGCGCTCACAACCCGCGGTGTGCTGAGGGAGCACTTCCAGCGCCACGCCGGCGGGTAGCAGCCGGCTTCCGGCTAACATCAGGGGGTTCCGAGGCTAAAGATCAGGGGGGATCCGGGGGATCCCCCCTGATTTGTTGTCCCCTCGTGTCGGACTACGGTGGGGGCAGGGATACCCGCAGCGGGACGACGGTAGCCCCTGCGTCCGGGGTGCGAACGCTGGTTGGGCCAGGGGTGGAGGGGTGCGCAGGCCGATCGGCGAGTGGCGGGTGGTGTCGATGGAGCTGTGCTGCTCGCCGGGGCGGGCCGGCCGGCACGCGCAGCGGCCTGGCGCCCCGCGTGGCCGCGGACCTGGCCTATCTCTTCGGGTTCATGGGCGGCATCGTCTTCCTCGTGCTGGAGCGGCGGAATCGGCCCGCGCGGCTCGCCGCCGTGCAGTCCATCCTGCTCTCCGCCGCGTGGCTGGCGGCGTGGATCGCTTACTCGATCCTCTTTGCCGTCCTGGGCCTGGTCCCGTGCGTGCGCCTGGTCGTGTTTGCCCTGGCGGCCCCCGTGAGCTTCCTGGTGGGGGCCGTGTTCTTCGTGGCTTGGCCGCTGTGCGTGGTGCGGTCCTTCCGGGGCCAGGCTCTGCGCCTGCCGTTTCTGGGCGAGTTGGCCGAGCGGCTGCTGCCGGCGCACTGAGTGGTCCCCGGCCACGACGTGCGGGGGCCATGAGGCTCGGACGCGGGCGCCGGCGCGCCGGGTGAACGAGGAGAGGAACGCTCTCCCGAGAGGCCGCAAGAGGTCGGCCGGTGGCGTGAACGAGGAGGGACCAGGACATGCGGTACCGGCGCGTGGTCGCTGTCTTATGCAGTGTGCTGGCGCTGCTATATCTCCTTACGCCTGCAGCGCGTGCTGGAGGGGCGCTGCCCGACCTGGCGGTGCCGACGGCGAGCGGGCCGGGTTCGGCCACGGCGGGGCAGTCGGTGTCGGTGTCCTGGACGGTGAAGAACGTCGGCACCGCGGCGGCCAGCGGCACGTGGAGCGACGCGGTCTACCTGTCGGGCACATCCACCCTGGGCGTCGGGGCGGTGCCGCTCGCGCCCCCGTTCTCCGAGGGCGCGCACAGCGGGCTGGCCGCCGGGGCCAGCTACACCGACAGCGAATCGGTGAGCATCCCGGCATCGGCGTCGGCGGGCGCTCAGTACCTGATCTTCCAGACCAACGCCACGGGCTCGCTGACGGAGACAAGCACCAGCAACAACACCTTCTCGGTGCCGATCACCATCGGCAGCGCCAGCTCCCTGCCCGACCTGACGGTCAGCAGCGCCGGCGCACCGGGCTCGGCCAGCGCCGGCCAGACGCTCACCGTGTCCTGGAGCGTGTATAACGCCGGCGGCGCCACGGCCAGCGGCAGCTGGACGGACGCCGTCTACCTGGCGAGCTCGCCGACGCCGGGTGTGGGCGCCACTCCCCTGTCCAGCTTCTCCGCCAACGGCCCCCTGGCCGCTGGCGCCAGCTACAGCAACAGCCAGTCGGTCACCATCCCCGCCAGCACCGGCTCCGGCAGCTACTACCTGATCGTCGACACCAACGCCGGCGGCACGCTCAACGAGGCCAGCGCCAGCAACAACACCTTCTCGGTGCCGATCAGCATCATGCAATCGGCCGCTGGGGCCATGTACTTCTCGCTGGCGGCGCCGACGTCCGCTGCGGCGGGCGCACCCTTCAGCATCACGGTTGCGGCCAAGGACCAGAACGGCAAGACCGTGACAGGGTATACAGGAACCGTGCACTTCACCAGCACCGACGATCTGGCAGGGCTTCCGGCCAACTACACCTTCACCGGTGCGGATCAAGGCAGCCGTACCTTCAGCGTGACGCTGAAGACGGCAGGATCACAGACGGTGGCCGCCAAGGACACAGCCACGCCGACCATCGCCGGGAGCGCCTCGGTCACCGTGACCGCGGCGGCCACGAGCCGGTTGGCCTTCACGCTCTTCTCCGCGCAGCAAACCGTCGGGGCCGGGTTCGGCCTCATCCTGACGGCTGAGGACCGGTACGGCAACCGGGCAACGAGTTATTCGGGCACGGTCCACTTCACCACGACCGATGGCAACGCGCCTAACGGCACGGCGCCGGTCCTACCCCCGGATTACACCTTCACGGGCGCCGACGCGGGGCAGCACACCTTCAGCGGGATCACCCTGTACAACGCGGGCACCGCGACGCTGACGGCGACCGACACGGCCGTTGCCTCGATCACCGGCACGAGCGGAACCATCACCGTCGGACCGGGGGCGGCAAGCGGCCTCGCCTTCACCACCGAGCCCGCCGGCGGCACCACCGGGGCCGCCTGGTCCACGCAGCCCGTGGTGGCTGTACAGGATGCGGGCGGCAACACGGTGATCGGCTCCACAGCCACCGTCACGCTGGCGATCGGGACCAACGGAGGCGGCGGCGCGCTGACGTGCGCGCTGAACCCGGCCACGGCCGCCGCTGGCATCGCGAGCTTCAGCGGCTGCTCCATCAACAACGCGGGCAACGGGTACACGCTCACGGCCAGATCGAACGGGATCACCGGCGCCACCAGCGGCGCGTTTGACATCACGGCCAGCACCGGCCCGCTCAGCATCACGACCGTCCCGAGCTCGCTGCCAGCGGCCGTCGTGGGTGAGCCATACTCGCAGCCGCTCCAGGCGACCGGCGGTACGGGCACGTACACCTGGAGCATCATCCAGGGCGCCCTGCCAAATGGTCTATCCCTCAGCCCGTCAGGCACCATCAGCGGCACGGCACCGCGCGCCGACTGCTGTGGCAAGGTCGGATCAGTGATCCAGGTTCAGGATCAGTCTGCTCCGCCCCAGACGGCCAAGATCGACCTCCTGATGTCGGTGGCCGGGACCCAGGTGACGGCGATGACGGCCGCTGCCTCCCCGTCCACGGCCGGCGCTCCGGCGGCCACGTACACCATTGGCTTCGCGACGAGTGCCGGAGGATCGCTGGTGAGCGGCGACGTGATCTCCATGACCGGCCCGGGCGGGACCGCCTTCTCGACGCGGGCCAGCGACTACCAGGTTGAAGCGGGCGGCTCCCCGGTCCCCGTCTCACAGGTCAGCGCGTATGGCACGGGCGTCTACATCACGCTGGGCGGGAATATCGCGGCGTCCACGCCGGTCACGGTCACGGCCCGGAATACCGCCAGCCCGCCGGTTCCCGGCTCGGCGTACACGCTCCAGGTTTCGACCAGCGGCGACGCGCAGGCGGCGACCTCCCCCGCCTACACGCTCACGTCCCCGGTGCTGCCAAGCGCACTGGCCGGCTCGTCCTTGACCGTGTCTCCCTCGACGGTGGTCTTCTCCATAACGAATGCGCCAGCGACGCTGACCGTGGCCGCGGCCGTGCATCTGCAAGACGGCTCCGGCACACCCGTGCCCAACAAGACGGTCACGCTGCGGGTGCAGGGGCCGGCCTCCGGCGGCCAGAGCTGGTACGTGAACAGCGGGGACACGGCTGTCACGGACGGGACCGGCGCGGCGACATTCCAGATCGCGTGCTCACCCGCGTTCTACTGCCTCCCCGGGCCGCTCTACCTGGCCGCCACCGACACCACGGACGGCGTCGTGATCGGCGGTGCCGCCGTTCCGATCTACGACTACAACGTCGCGTTCACCGGCCCGCAGTACAGCGGTGCCACGGCCGACCTCGGCGTCAGCGGTCTGCCGCCCGGCCAGGCGGTGACCGCGACGTTCGACGGATCGCCGCTGAGCCTCGGCGGCGCCTGCGCGACGGACGGCAACGGCGCGCTCGGCGTCACCGGAACGTGCCGCTTCACGGTGCCCGCGGGCACCGCCGACACCGACTACCCTGTGGTGCTCACGGCTGGCGGGCTCCAGTTCCCGGCCAGCTTCGCGATGGCGGCGGGCCCCGCCGGCACTGCGGCGGTGATCGCCGCGGCCTCGGGTACGCCCCAGGGCGCCACGGTGGGAACGGCGTTCGCCACCGACCTCAAGGCCAAGGTGACCGACGCCAACGGCAACGGGGTGTCCGGTGTGAGCGTCACGTTCGCGGTGCAGGCATCCGGCGGCGCTGGCGCCACCTTCGCCGGCGGCGGCACGACCGCCTCGGCCCAGACCGACGGCAGCGGCGTGGCAACGGCACCCGTGCTCACGGCGAGCACGAAGGCCGGAACGTTCGCGGTCACGGCGAGCGCCACGGGCGCAGGCACCGCGAGCTTCGCGCTCACCGTGACCCCCGGAGCTCCGGCCGCGATCCAAGTCTATAGCGGCGGCGCCCAGGCCGCGGTGGCGGGCACCAACTTCACCCTCCCCCTGCAGGCCGAGGTCCAGGACCCATACGGGAACCCCGTGCCGGATGCGTCCGTCACGTTCACGCCGCCATCGAGCGGGGCGGGGACCGTTCAAGCGACGACGGCGACCCACACGGCCTCGGGCGGCCTGGCGGAGGCCGGCTTCACCGCCAACAGCGCCATCGGCCAGTTCCAGGTCGACGCCACGACCCCTGGGGTGAGCACGCCTGCCGTCTTCAACCTGACCAACGCCTCGGCGTTCCTCGGCTCCTGCGACCCGGCGACCTTCGCGAGCGCCATCTCCGGCCAGGGGCCCGTCTGGCTGCTCTTCCCGCCGAACTGCACGCTCACGCCGACGCAGACCATCGTGATCCAATCCGGGGCACAGGTGACGCTCGACGGGACGGGGAGCTTCCCGACCTTCGACGGCACCAGGTCGGGTCGGATCTTCGACGTCGAAGGGGGCAGCCTCACCCTCATCGATCTCAGCGTCGTCAGCGGCCACTTCACCGGCCAGAACGGTTCGAACGGCGAGAACGGGACGGCCGGCTCCGGCGGCGGGAACAGCCAGGGCGTGCCGGGAGGCAGCGGCGGACCGGGCGGGCCAGGGAGCCCGGGCGCCGACGCCCAGGGCGGTGCCATGTACATCGCGACGGGGGCAACGGTGGACCTGATCGACACCACCTTCAGCTCCGACAGCGTCACGGGCGGCCGGGGCGGCGACGGGGGCCGGGGCGGCAATGGCGGCAACGGCGGTCCCGGCGGGCCGGCCGTCGGCACCTCCAACACCGTCCTCGGGGCGGCCGACGGCGGCAACGGCGGCGACGGCGGGTACGCCGCGAGCGGCGGCGACGCCCGGGGCGGGGCCATCTACAACGCCGGCACCCTGACCATCACCGGCGGCTCCTTCCAGTCCGACCAGAGCCTCGGCGGCCAGGGCGGCAACGGCGGGCAGGCCGGCAGCGGCGGCGACGGCGGCAGCGGCGGCAACGGGCCGAAGGGCCAAGCCGGATTCGACGAGTCGTGCATGTCCGGGACCGGCGGTGGCGTAGGCCAGCCCGGCGGCGCGGGCGGCGACGCCGGCAGCGCCGGAGCCTCCCAGGCGGGCGCGAGCGGTGGCAACGGCCAGGGTGGCGCCCTCTACAACGCCGGGACCCTGAGGCTCAACGGCACGACCTTCGCGTACAACGTCGCCCGCGGCGGCTCCGGCGGCCAGGGCGGTTCCGGATACGGGGGCGGCTGGGGCGGCATCGGCGGGATCGGCGGCAGCGGTGGAAACGGCGGTAAGGGTGGGGACTGGGTCGTCCCGAGCGGCGGCGGGTGCAAAAAGGTCAGCACCGGCGGCGGGAGCGGCGGAAACGGCGGAAACGGCGGCAAGAGTGGCAAGAGCGGCAACGGCGGCTTCGCGGGCGTCGGCGGCCCGGGCGGTGCCGGGGAAGGCGCCGCGATCTTCAACGCGGGCACGCTGAGCCTCGGCGGCGTCACCTTCGCCAGCGGCAGCGCGATTGGCGGCAACGCCGGCGGCGGCGGCCAGGGCGGCGACGCGGCGGCCGGGCCGGTGGCCAACGGCGGCGGCGGCGGTGCGGGCGGCTGCACCAAATACGTCTCGCCGGCATTTCCCCAGGGCCAGATCTACCCTCCCTGCGGCGCGCTCGGCAAGGGCGGGAAGCCGGGATACGGTAAACAGTACGGGCTCGGCCGACCCGGCGAGGACGGCGGCCCGGGCGGGGCGGCGGCGGGCGGCGCCATCTACGCGACGGCCGGCTCGACCGTCTCTCTCAGCAACGTGACCTACGGCGCCAACAACGGCGCCGGCCAGAACGCGGCCGACCTCGTTATCGGCGGCCAGGGCGGGCCCGGCGGCGCGGGCGGGTACAGCAAGTGCGCGCTCCTGGCCAGCGGCGGCGCCGGCTGCGTCATCACGTACGGCGCCGGGCCCATCGTGACCGGGAAGCAGCAGCCGAACGGCAACGAGGGCGGCAACGGCCCGGGCGCCGGCGCCGACCTCTTCACGGCGGGGGCGAACAACTCGCAGCTGGCGATCGTGACGGACTCGCTGCCCGGCGGCAGCGTCGGCGGCGGCTACTGGGGCTGGGTCCAGGCGACCGGCGGGACCACGCCCTATACCTGGTCAGTGGTGCAGGGCTCCCTGCCACCCGGGCTGAGCCTCGGCGCCACGTACGGCAACTTCTCGGGCACCATCCAGCAGGCCGGCACCTACCTCTTCACGGTGCAGGTGGAGGACAGCTCGGCCCCGGCCCTGACGGCGACCGAGCCCCTGTCGATCACGGTCCCGCCCCAGGCGGCGTACCAGTCCGGCTCGACGGTGGCGGGCTCCAGCAACGCGGCGAGCACTACGCCCGGCGGCAGCGCCACCGCCGGCGGCGCCGGCACGCCGACGCAGGACGTGACCGCCCAAGCTCAGAACGGTACGGGCGAGGTCGCGGTCACCGACTACAACGGTGACCCCGGTGGCGGCGTGTCGTTCCAGAGCACCGGCCAGTACTTCGACGTCGCGGTGTCTCAGGGCAGCACGTTCCAGAGCGTGACGATCCGGAAGTGCGGCCTCAGCGCCGGCGACAAGGTCTACTGGTCGCCCGACGGCGCCACCTGGCTGCTGGTGAACCCGCAAAGCAGCGTGGACGGCAGCGGCTGTGTGACGCTCGGCCCGCTCACGAACAGTACGTCCCCCACCGTGGCCCAGCTGAACGGCACGCCGTTCGCTGTGGCGGCCACGCCGTTACCCCTGACCCAGGGCGACAGGCTGACCTGCTCACCGCTGCCCCTGGCCGCTGACGGCTCGCTCGCCCCCGGCGACACCGTCACCGGAGCGGTGTATGTGCGCACCGCCACGGGAAGCCCGGTGGCCAACGCCACGGTCTATCTCTCGCTGCTGTCGGGCAACGCCGGCTCCGCCACCGCCGACGGCACCCCGCTCTCATCGACCCCGGCGCCCTTCACGACGGACGCCGGCGGCCAGGTGGCGGTCACCTACACCGCGGGCCTCGCCCTCACCCGCACCGACACGATCGTCGCCGGAAGCGACGCGAGCGCGACCCCGGCCATCAGCGCGAAGGACACGTACGCGTACGCGACGCCGGTCAACGCGCCCGCCGGCGTGAGCCTGCAGGTGTCACCCGCCCAGGCGGCGCCGGGCGCAACGGTCACGCTCGCCGGCGTCGTCCAAGACAGCGGCGGTAACCCTGTGCCGAACGCGGTGGTGGACCTGACGGCCTCCGCCGGTATCCTGAGCGCCCTTTCGGTGCCCACCGCGGGCGACGGCAGCTACAGCGCGACCCTGATCATGCCGGCCGCCGGTGGCTCGACCGTGGGCGCGTCGATGGAGGGGACCTCGTCACCCGTCACGGCCACCGCCATCGCCGACCCGACCGGTGTCAGCGTCACCGGCAGCGCCAGCGGGTCCGCCAATGACGGCACCGCCAGCGCAGGAGGCTCAGGCGCCACCGCGGATACCACGGCGCAGGCGAGCGGCGGCTCCGGAACCGTGACCGTCTCCGAGTACAGCGGCGATCCCGGCGGCACTCCGGCCTTCACGGCCACAGGCACGTACTTCGACGTCGACCTGTCGCCCGGAAGCACGTTCACCGCCGTGACGATCCTGCAGTGCGGCGTGACTGCCGCGGGTGAGCAGATCTACTGGTGGAACGGCTCGGCCTGGACTGCCGCATCAGACCAGGCTTTCACCGGCAGCTGCGTCACGGTCACCGTCAACGCCTCCACCCAGCCGAACCTGGCGGAGCTGACCGGCACGCCCTTCGCTGTGGGCGCGGCGTCGGCCGCCGCCCCGGTCGCGGGCGGCGTCGGCACCGGCCCGGCCATCGCGACACCGACCACCACCTCGGTCGGCGCCAGCGGCGGCACCCTGACGACGCCGGATGGCGCCTTCACCATGACCGTGCCCGCGGGCGACCTGGCCGCCGGCCAGACCTTGACCGTCACGGACGCCGCCACGGTTCCCGCCGGCGCCCCGCCGCTTTCGGCCGGCATGACGATGGCCAGCCACTTGGTCACCGTCGCTGGCGGCCCCCTCGCCCAGCCGGTTGCCGCCACCTTCCGCTACGGGGCGAGCGGCACGAACCCTGACTGGCTCAGCGTCTACGCTATGGGCCGCGCCGGCTGGACCTTCGCCGCCACGGCCCGCGGCGCCGGCATCGTCTCCGCGTTCATCCCGGGCCCGGGCACCTACGTGGTGCTGGCCGCCACCACCACGCCGCCCGATGTCCCGCCCGGCTTCTGGGCGTCGTCGGCCATCGCTCGGGTCATGGCCGCCGGCATCGCCACAGGCTTCCCCGACGGCACCTTCCAGCCCGGGGGCACGCTGACGCGCGCGCAGTTCGTGAAGATGCTGGACCTGACCCTGAAGCTGAATGCCCCAGCTGCCATCGCGCCGAGCTTCACAGACGTGGCTGCGGGCGACTGGTTCGCGCCGTATGTGGCGGCGGCGCTCCAGGCGGGCCTGGTGCAGGGTACCTCGCCCACCACCTTCAGCCCGAACGCCACGGTGACCCGGGAGCAGATGGCCGTGCTGCTCCAGCGTGCCCTGAAGCTGACGGCCACCGCCAGTCTGAGCTTCAAGGATGACGCGCAAATCGACTTGTGGGCGCAGGGTGGGGTCGAGGCCGCCGTCGCGGCCGGATACGTCGCCGGTTTCCCCGACGGCAGCTTCCAACCGCTGGGCCCGACGAGCCGCGCCCAGGCGGCGAAGGTCCTCGCCGTGGCCATCAAGCACATGGCGCCGAGCGGTCAGTAGGTCTAGTGGCAGTTTAATACTGTCCTCCGCACTGGTAAGGCCTGGGCCGAGGTGGGGACTCATGAAGCGGCGAAGCGGGTCTGC
>JAJYVM010000131.1 GCA_021792015.1 Bacillota bacterium
GCACACGTGGGGTCGTGGGGTTGCCCGTTCGCGCCGCGCCGGCCGGTAATTGCGACGGCCGCACACGTGGGGTCGTGGGGTCGCCCGTTCGCGCCGCGCCGGCTGGCGATTGCTACGTCTGCACATGTGTGCATACGATGACCCCGTTAGGAGCGATCGCGTTGGCGACGGCCCGCGATGACGGCGCCTGCGACGCCGTCATGGTCCATGGCGAGGAGATCGCCCGCATGCAAGGGCGCCTGCCCGGCAGCGACGCCCTGCAGGCCGCCGCGGAGCGCTTCCGCGCCCTGGGCGACCCCACGCGGCTGAAGATCCTGCTGGCCCTGGCGCATGCCGAGCTGTGCGTCTGCGACCTCGCCGCGCTGGCCGAGGTCACCCAGACCTCGGCCTCCCAGCACCTCAAGGTGCTCCGCGCGTACGACCTCGTGCGCTTTCGCAAGCAGGGGCGCATGGCCGTCTACCGGTTGAGCGACCCGGGTCTGGTCCGTATGCTGGCGGCCGTGGCGCTGCGGGAGGCGGGTCGCCGTGAGCGCCGGAGCGGGTAGCGTGGATCGGAAGGGTAGCCTGCGGGCGGGCATCGCGGTCGAGCGCTGGTCGATCGCCTGGATGGCCGTCGAGGCGGCGGCGGCGCTGACCGCGGCCCTGCAGGCCGGGAGCGTGGTGCTGGGCGCGTTCGGCGCCGACAGCCTGATCGAGCTGGCGGCGGCCCTTGTGCTGCTGCGGCGCCTGCAAGCGGAGCGGCGCGGGCAGGACGCCGAGGGGCTGGAGCGGCGCGCGGGGCGCATCGTGGGGGCGCTGCTGCTGGCCCTGGCGGCGTTGGTGGTCGCGGCCGCCGGCCGCGACCTGATCCTGCGCACGCAGCCCGGCGCGACGGCGTTGGGCCTGGCGATCGCCGCCGCATCGACCGCCATCATGCCCTGGATCGTCGCCACCAAGCGCCGCGTGGCCACCGCGATCGGCAGCCGCGCCCTGCGGGCCGACGCCGCCTGCGGCATCACCTGCGCCTACATGGCCGGCACCGCCCTGGCCGGCCTCGGCCTGCGGGCGGCCTTCGGCTGGTGGTGGGCCGACCCGGTCGCGGCCCTCGGCCTCGTGTACTTCCTGGTGCGCGAGGGGCGCGAAGCCATCACGGGCGAGCACTGCTGCGACACGTGCCGACCCGGCATCGCCTGCGGGTGCGCGCCCACCTGCGAGCCCACCTGCCACTGCGGGTGCGCCTGCTGCGCGGTGTAGAACCGCGCACCCGCCCTCGCCGGCGCGCCGCTGCCATACGGGTCTCAGGCGTCGACGCCAGGCGGCGACGCCCACGACGACCCAATCGGCCCGTCAGCCGATCGCGACCATCCGCTCGATGGCCGTGCGCGCCCTGCTGGCCACGTCCTCCGGTACGGTGATGACGTGCTTCATGTCGCGCAGGGCGTCGCGCACCTTGGCCAGCGTGATCATCTTCATGTACCGGCAGACGGCGGCCTCGCTCAGCGGGAAGAAGTCCTTGTCCGGCGCCTCTTTCCGCATGCGCGGCAGGATGCCGATCTCCGTGGCGACGACGAACGCCGGCGACGGCGAGGTCTGGGCGTGGCGCACCATGCCCTCGGTCGAGAGGATCTCCGTCCGCACGGGGACGTCGCCCACGGCCGACAGGTACATGCACGAGGTGACGCAGCCGCACTCGGGGTGAATCAGCAGCTCGGCGCCCGGGTGGGCCTTCACCGCGGCCGACACCTCCGCCGGGCCAATGCCGGCGTGGACGTGGCACTCCCCCGGCCAGACGTGCATGCGGCGGCCCGTGACGCGCTCGAGGTAGCTGCCGAGGAACATGTCCGGCAGAAAGAGGATCTCGCGGTCGGGCGCGATGGCCTCGATCACCTGGCGCGCGTTGCCGGAGGTGCAGCAGTAGTCGCTCTCGGCCTTCACGGCGGCCGTGGTGTTCACGTAGGATACGACGACGGCGCCGGGGTGCTCGGCCTTCCAGGCGCGGAGCTGGTCGGCGTCGATGGAGGCGGCCAGCGAGCAGCCGGCCTCCAGGTCGGGCAGCAGCACCGTGCGGCCGGGGCTGAGGATGGCGGCGGTCTCGGCCATGAAGTGCACGCCGCAGAACACGATGACGTCGGCGTCGGTGGCGGCGGCGCGGCGCGAGAGGGCCAGCGAGTCGCCCACGAAGTCGGCGACGTCCTGGACAGGCTCCGCCTGGTAGTTGTGGGCCAGGATCACGGCGTTGCGGGTCGCCTTGAGTGTGCGGACCTCCGCGGCGAGGGCCGCGTCGGCCACGCCGCCGGTCTCGGGCTCGGTCGCGGCGATCGGGGCCGCGGTGCGGGTCATGCGCACGGGATCGTCTCCTCCCTGCTGGGTCCGGCTCGGTCCGGCTCGGTCCGGCTCGGTCCGGCTCGGTCCCGACTGGGTCCCGGCTGGGTCCCGGTCAGGCGGGATCCTCGATCAGCACATGCAGGGCGCGCAGGCTGGCCCGCGCCCGCTCGATGCATTCGGGCCGGTCGGACTCGAGCGTGTGGAAGTGCTGGCCGTCGGTCAGCTCGGAGAGCAGGTGGGCCTGGCAGCCCCGGGCGCGGGCCAGCCACTCGGCGACGTCGGCGCGCGCCGCCAGGAACAGCGTGCCGCGCAGCTCCCCGTAGAGGGGGTGCTCCACGATGACGTCGAGCACGCGCACCCCCGCGTCCACCAGCGCGTAGAGCTCGTCCGGCGTCTGCTCGGGCCCGTGGCGGACGGCGAGCACGGCCTGGTGGCGGGCCGCGACGGCGGCGATGTAGCCGCGCGGCGTGGCCAGCACCGGATGGCCGGCGGCGCGCAGCACGGCGACGTCCTGCACGATCACCTGGCGGCTGACGCCGAAGCGGGCCGCCAGCTCGGCGGCCGGCAGCGGGCTCGTGGCCGCCTGCAGCAGCGCACGCAGCTGCGCCTGGCGCTCGCCGCGGTCCAAGGGTGTCTTCACAGGTGACATGATAGCCTGGATCTGGGTGGGCGTCCACGACCGTTTGGCGGTCCGTGCGGTGTGGCGCGGCCCGGTCCCGGTCCGGGGATTGGGGAGCGAAAGTGGGATCGGACGTGGGATCGAACGAGCGATCGAAAGTGGGATCGAACGAGCGATCGAACGTGCGATCGAAGGTGCGATCGAAGGTGGCGCGGGCCAAGGGCCTCACGGACCTCCGCCGCGCCGCCACCGCCCTGCTGGGCGAGGGCCGGCGCCCGGGGGGCGGCGGCCGTGATCCTCGCCCTCGCGGGCGCCGTGCTCATGGTGCGCCACGCCTATGGACACCGCGACTGGGATCTGCCGAGCGCGGGCACGGACCCGGGCGAGAGCTTGGCCGAGACGGCCGCGACCTCCCGCGGCCAACCGGCCGGAGATCGGCGAGGTGGGCTACTTTCTCCCCGACAGGCTGCCGCGCCCGACCGGCGACTTCGCGGTGGCTCGCGTGCGCGACGCCCTCGCTGGGGCGCCGGTGGCCGGGATCACCCTGATCCAGGGCCGGCGCTGGCCGCGGCGGGAGCCCGCCCGATCAGGGGCGTGAGCCCGTGCATGCGGCGCGGCAGGCGGCGGCGGTCGCGCCGAGGATGGCCAGCGACCCGTCCACGTCGTCCGCCACCTCCAGCACGTGGTCGGCGCCGGCCATGACGTGAAGGTCGATGTTCGGCAGCCCGGCGATCTGGGCGATGTCCTCCGGCCCGAAGAGGTTGTCCCGGTCGCCGACGACGACCGTCATCCGCAGCGCCTGGCGCATGTACGGGATGGTGGCGCGCAGCGGGGTGAGGAAGACGGCCGAGGCTGGCGGCGGCAGGCTGGCCGAGGCGGCCAACTGCACCGCCACCAGGGTGCCGATGCTCTTGGCGATCGGGATCAGGCCGGCGTACGCGTGGTCGGCGAGGAATGAATCCAGTGCCCCCATGATCTCAGCGACCGCCAGCGGGACCTCCTCGCGCGGCATGGCGCCGCGGTTGGCCTGGAAGCCGTACTCCACGCCGAGGACGTCGCACCCGGCCGCGAGCGCGGCGCGGGCAGCGTAGTGCAGGACAGGCGCCTCCAGGGTGTAGCCATAGCCGGGCAGGATGAGGGCCAGGCGGCCGCCACCCCCGGCGAGGCGCCGGTGGACGTACGTTGCGGGCCTGCCCCACCGCGACGGGACATCGAAGCGGCTCTCCTCAACCGGCACGGCCGTCACCTCTCGATGTCGATGTCGCTCCACGTCGGGGAGAAATTCCCCAGCGTGATGCCGACGAAGAGATAGACCGACGCGCGTTTGGACACAGCATCGGCAGGTGCGCCCGTCAGCGCGTCGAGCAGCCTGGGCAGGGCAGGGAAACGCGGGCAAAGACGTCCGGTGCGGTGCGGACAAGCCCAGGCCTCCAGCCCATCATGGCGGTCACGCCGGGCGCATGCGGCCGCACCACGGACCGCGGTACCGGGTTCTGGCCAGGGGCGGGAAGTCCCTGTCGAGCAATCGGCATACCTGCACGGGCGTTGTGTTCTTCGGGCCGAGGCTTTGCTCTCCGGCGGCCATCGGATCCCGCCTCGCCGCAAGACGCCCTGCAACGGGCTTGCGGGTGCCGCGGTCAGGCCCCGGAGGGGGCTTTCATCCCCGCGCCATTCGCCCATGCGGCGCACCTGATTGGGATCGCGACGAACTCGGCTCGCTCGGTGCAGGGCAGCCTACCCCTCGTGGTGGTGATGCCGCTCACGATGCTCGCGCTCGCTCATTTCACGCCACTCGCGCTGCATGCGCTCCCGGTCGGCCTCCGCCATCTCGCGCTCGTGCAGGGCGCGCATGCGCCGCTCGAAGCGGGTCAGCTCGCTGGCATCGTCGTCCCCGGGACGGCCGGCGGTCCGGCTGCCGCCCTCGATGAGCTCGTCGAGATCGCGGTCACCGAGGATACCGGGAACCGCAAGCTCCTGCAGCGCACCCAGGAAGTAGGCCAGTGCCGCCCAGAGGAGGTCCTCGGCCTGCCGCGCCGACGCGGCGGGCAGTTCTGCCTTCACCAAGCCGCCCACGAGGGAGGAGGCCGAGTCCCGATCCGTGGTGGCCTCGGCAAGGAGCGCCTTGGCCCGGGCGGAGTCCCCACCTGCGGGCAGGATCTCCCCTTCGGCGAGCACCCCCACGGCTTCGACACCGCGCAGCATGCCACGCAGATGGGAGATCGGCGCCCTGCCGCCGGAGGCCGCGACACGGCCGTGGAGGATGATCGGGAGATCCACATCCCGCGGGCCGCCTGGGACGAGAACCTCCTGCTTCGCGGCCGTGACCAGGTCGGGAATCTGCTTGTAGACAGCCTCGGCCTGGGCCACGGTCACGTGCGGCAAGGGTGTGGGCCGCGCTTCCTCGGCGAAGGCATCCTCGACCAGCTTGTCCGCAAACAGCTGCAGGCACCGAGCCGCGTAGTAATATGCACCCGCCCTGCCGCCGTCAGCCTGGCTGGCCTGCTGCTGCATGTCCAGCACCTGGGCTCCGAGCCGCCGGTAGCCGGCCAGCCCCGCCGTGGTCACGTCATGATGGCCGAACAGTGCGTCCAACCATGCCATTTTCGCATCCCCCACATGGCCTTATTCAATGGCTGACGCGGGGCCGCGTCGCGATGTCGGAGGGGATCAGCCAACGTCAGGCCGCGCAGCGGCGTACCCACAGTTGGAGGGGCCCGCCCTTCCACCACGTCGCTCCATTGTGGCTGGGCTGCCGTACACCTACGTGGACATCCGCCACCCTGCGCATCCCGCGACAATTATACGTGCGGCAAGAGGCGGGGCCCGCTCGCCTTGTGTGGTACGCACATCGTACGGGCGGTGAAAGGCGGGAGGGCGGCCGTCGGGCCGCCCTCCCGCTCGGTGATGTCACGTCCCCGCGAACGATCCTACGGCAAGGTGCCGTTGGCCGACGAGATTGGCGACTCCCCGCGCAATTGCAGCGTGGGGCCGTGCCAAGCTCCGCCTGCCCGCGCGGCGCGCGACGGGCGTCCGGCATGGCCCCAGCTGTGGGTGGCCTTCGATAGCTGAAAAGACCGACGCAGGGACCCAGCCAAACACCGGCTCTGTCCCTTTGCCCCGCCCGGCCCGCCTACTCCCCCGCGACTTTCACGATCTCCCAGTACTCCTTCAGGCGGGCCAGGAACCCGCGCATGAGGCCCAGCTTCTCCTCCTTGGTGCGGTGGCTGATGTCCAGCGGCACCCGCACCACGGGGATGTGGTTGCGCTTGATGTAGCGCTTCATGGCGATCTCGACGCCGAAGCGCGTGGTCTCCATGCCTGACATGCCCTGCAGGATGGCGCGGGTCACCGCCCGCTGGCCGGAGAGGTTGGGGGCGACGACGGAGGCCAGGTCGGTGGCCACGCGGCCGCCCTCAAGCTGGGCGATGGCCACAGCGGCGTCGCCGCGCAGCACCGGGTGGATCATGGCCTGGATGTGCACGGGCGTGACGCCGATGAGGTCGGCGTCCAGAAAGACGAACAGGTCGGCGTCGGCGCGGTCGATGCCGACCTTCATGGCGCCGCCCTTGCCCACGTTCTGCCGCAACTCGATGCAGATGGCGCCGTGCTCGCGGGCCACGGCGGCTGTGGCGTCGGTCGAGCCGTCGCTCACCACGATGACCTCGGAGACCTCGGGGACGGCCTTGGCGGCCTGGATCACCTCAGCCAGCGTCTGCTCCTCGTTGTACGCGGGAATCACGACCACCGTCCGCAGGGGTCCCGTCCCCAGCGGCCGGCTGCGACCGAGTGCGGCGTGGCTGGGCTCAAGCTGGCTGAGGTAACGCGGCGACTGGGAGCGCGGGACCGGCGACGGCTCGCCGGACCGCGCGTCGGGCGCCGTGGCGGGATTCCACCGCGGGTCGACGGGTTCGAGCGTCTCGGGGTCCAAGGGGATCGCCACGGGCTCGACCGGCAGGGCTCCGCCTGGCTCCGATGCGCCGAGCGCGGCCGCTGCCTCGCCGTCTTCCGCGACCGCCTCCCCCCCGCCCGGGCCGAGGGGATCCGGCGGCACCGCGGCCAGCGACGCGGGCGCGACGGGGCCAGCCAGCGCAACCTGGGCCGTGGCAGGCGCCGAAGGCAGCGCGAGATCCTCAGGAGCGAAGGTCCGGCGCAGGGTCGTGCTCAGGTGCTCGAAGAGGTCGAACATCGGCGATCAGCTCACCGTCCCCGGCGCCCCGGCAGCCGACCCCTCGGCCTGCCTCCGCGCTCTTATCCACCTTACCAGCCCGGCGCGTCCGGTGCCTGAGAACCATGGCCGGGCGGCGGCTCCGTCTCCCCCAGCCCCGCGGCCACGCGCGCCCGGATGGCGGCCGCCGCGCCCCCAAGCTGGATCCTCTCCGTCAGCCCGCCCCGGCGCTGGCGCAGCTCGACGGCCCCGTCGCGCAGCGTCCGGCCCACCGTGACCCGCAGCGGCCAGCCGAAGAGGTCGGCGTCCTTGAACTTCGCGCCAGGCCGCAGGTCGCGGTCGTCCAGCACCGTCTCGACCCCGGCCCCGCGCAACTCCGCATAGAGCCGCTCCCCGGCCTCGCGCGTGCCGTCCTCGCCCGCCGCCACCGGCACGACCGCCACGTGGTATGGCGCCACCGCGAACGGCCACACGATGCCGTCGCGGTCGTGGTGGCGCTCGATTACGGCCGCCAGCGTCCGCGTGATGCCGATTCCGTAGCAGCCCATCTCGATCGGATGCGACCGCCCCTGGTCGTCGCGGTAGAGTGCGCCCATTGCCTGGCTATACACTGCCCCAAGCGCAAACATGTGCCCCACCTCGACGCCGTTGGCGCCCCGCAGGGCATCGCCGCACCTCGGACAGGGATCGCCAGCGCCGACGAGCCGCAGATCCGCCACCTGACCGGGGTCAAAGTCCCGACCGGCCTTCGCCCAAAACAGGTGCCAGTCCTCCTGGTTGGCGCCGATCGCGAAGGCGCCGCCGCACGCGACTTCGAGGTCCGTGAGCAGGCGGGCGCCGCGCAGGCCAACCGGTCCCGCCGAGCCGACCGGGGCCCCCGTCTGCGCGAGGACGTCCGCGCGGTCGGCCATGCCCAGGCGCACGGCGCCCAACGCGTTGGCCAGCTTGATCTCGTTCAGCTGGCGGTCCCCGCGCACCAGCGCCGCCACCAGCTCGCGCCGCCCATCCGGCGCGTACTCGGCCCAGAGGAAGAGAATCTTCGACGTTGCGCTGGCGGGGATGCCGGCGAACGCGACCAGATCCTCGATGGTGCGCACCCCGGGCGTGTGGATGCGGACGGGTCCGGCGGCCCCGCCGTCCGCACCCTCGGCGGCCTCCACCTCCGCCGGCCGTGCCCCCTCCGCCCGCTCCACGTTGGCCGCGTACCCGCAGGCCTCGCACCATACGATTTCCGCCTCGCCGACGTCGGCAAGGGCCACGAACTCCAGCGTGTCGCCACCGCCGATGGTGCCGGGGTCCGCCTCGACCACCCGCCAGTCCAGCCCGCAGCGCGTGAAGACGCGGGCGTACGCCGCGCGCATCCTGGCGTACGCGGCCAGCAGCCCGTCCCGATCGCGGTCCAGCGAGTAGGCGTCCTTCATCACGAACTCGCGCGCCCGCATCACCCCGGCCCGCGGCCGCGGCTCGTCACGGTACTTGTTGCTCACGTGGTAGAGGATCAGGGGCAACTGCCGCCAGGAGGAGATCTCGCGGCGCGCCAGGTCGGTCACGACCTCCTCGTGCGTCGGCGCGAGCACGAACGGGCGACCGTGCCGGTCCTTCAGCCGCCACAGCTCCTCGCCGTACTTGGCCGAGCGCCCGCTCTCCACCCACAGCTCCTCCGGCTGCACGAGCGGCAGCCGCACCTCCTGCGCCCCCTGGCGGTCCATCTCCTGCCGCACGATGGCCTCGACCTTGGCGATGGCCCGCTGCCCAAGGGGCAGGTGGCTGTAAATGCCGGCGGCCAGGCGCCGCATCAGGCCGGCGCGCAGCATCAGCCGGTGGCTCTCCGTCTCCGCCTCGGCCGGCACCTCGCGCAGGGTCGGCGCCAGCAGGGTCGACATGCGCACGGCCGCGCCCGCCCCCCCCCACATAGAAAAAGCCCGTCCCCGCCAAGGGACGGACCTTTACGCCGTGGTACCACCCTCGTTCCCGGGCGTGCCCGGGCACTCCGTCGCGCTAACGGGCGAAGCCCGGCCCCGCGGGGGGTGCGACTCGGGGGCCGGGTCCGGTCTCGGCGCCGC
>JAJYVM010000132.1 GCA_021792015.1 Bacillota bacterium
CAACCTGCAGCGCCAGATCCTGCACTTCACGCATAATGTCGGGCACATGAAGGTCGTGTCGGCGCGCCGCCACATCGAGGACCTCAACCCCGACGTCCACGTCGTGACGTTCCCGACCTTCCTGACCAGCGAGAACGCGACGGGCATCGTCCGCGGGTTCGATCTGGTCATCAACGGCAGCGACAACTTTCCGACCCGCTACCTCGTCAACGACGTCTGCGTGATGCTGGCAAAGCCCCTGGTCGACGCCAGCATCCTCAAGTGGGAGGGCCAGGCGACGGTCTTCCTGCCCGGCCGCGGTTGCTACCGCTGCCTGTTCCCGTCGCCGCCGCCCCCCGGCAGCGTGCCGTCCTGCGCGGAGGGCGGGGTGCTGGGCGCCCTGGCCGGCCACATGGGCACGCTGCAGGCCATCGAGGCCGTGAAGATCCTGCTCGGCATCGGCGAGCCGCTGGCCGGCCGCCTGGTGCTGTTCGACGCCATGGCCGGCGACTACCAGAGCCTGCGCTGGCAGCGCAACCCCGAGTGCCCGGTGTGCGGCGACCACCCGACCATCACCGAGCTCATCGACTACGAGGGCTTCTGCGGCATCCCGGCCCAGGCGGCCGAGGACGACAGCCTCCCCGCGGCCGACGCGGCCGCGGCCCAGGGCTGGGACGTGCCGCCGGACCAGGCCGTGGAGATGATCCGCGGCGGCGCGCTGCTGGTGGATGTGCGCGAGCCCTACGAGCACCGCAACGTGCGGGTCGCGGGCGCCGAGCTGCGGCCGCTGGAGCGCATCTTTACAGAGGCCGCCGACCTCCCCCGCGACCGCGACGTCATCTTCATGTGCCGTGTCGGCGAGCGCAGTGCGCTCGCCTGTGAGATCGCCCGCCAAGCCGGCCACGCGCGGGCGTACAACCTCGCCGGCGGCATCGTGGCGTGGATCAACGAGGGCCGTCCCGTCGAGCAGGGCGCTCCCGCGGGCGGCCGCGGCCGGTAGCGGCCCCATGGCGGATCTGCCGCGCGCGGGCGGGGGCACGGCCATCGCCGCCGACCTTCTGGAGCTGGTGGGGCGCACGCCGCTGCTGCAGCTGGGCCGGTTCGCGCCCGGCTTCGACCTCGTCGCCAAGCTGGAGGCGGCAAACCCCGCCGGCAGCGTCAAGGACCGCATTGCCGTCGCCATGATCGAGGCGGCGGAGCGGGAGGGGCAGCTCGCCCCCGGGCAGCTGGTCGTCGAGGCGACCAGCGGCAACACGGGCATCGGGCTGGCCATGGTCTGCGCCGTCAAGGGCCATCCGCTGGCGCTCACCATGCCGGAGGACGGCGGCGGCGAGCGCAAGGCCCTCTTCGAGTGGTTCGGGGTCGAGCTGGTGCTGACGCCTACCATCGAGGGCATGTCGGGCGCCGTGTACGCGGCCGAGGAGCTGGTGCGGCGGCGGGGCGCCTTCTGGCTGCGGCAGTTCGACAACCCCGCCAACCCCGAGGCGCATGCGCGCCACACCGGCCCGGAGATCTGGGAGGGGACCGGCGGCGCCGTCGATGCGTTCGTCGCCGGGGTCGGCACGGGCGGCACGCTGACGGGCGTGGCGCGCTTCCTCAAGGGTGTGGCGCCACACTGCCGCGTCGTGGCCGTCGAGCCGCGCGCCAGCCGCGTCCTCTCGGGCGGGCGGCCCGGGCCGACGCGCATTCAGGGGCTCGGGGCGGGCTTTGTGCCCGGCGTGCTGGACCGCTCCCTGATCGACGAGGTCGTGACGGTCAGCGACGAGGACGCCTTCGAGACGGCGCGGCATCTGGCGCGCACCGAGGGCCTGCTGGCGGGCATCTCCGCCGGCGCGGCGGCGCACGCGGCCCTGGATGTCGCCCGCGCGCTCGGGCCGCGCCGGCGGGTGGTCGTGCTGCTGCCGGACGGCGGCGACCGCTACGGCAGCCTCTTTGCCTGGTACGCGCGGCGTGGGGGATAGCGTGCGCCGGCGGGGAGGCCGTGCCTTCGGCGGCCGCCAGCCTGCGGGGCCGGCGCACCGTGGCTGAGCGCGTGCGGCTGCCGCGACAGATGCGCGAGGCCATGCTGGCCCACGCCGTGGCCGGCCTGCCGCTGGAGGCCTGCGGCATCGTCATCGGGCGGGGCGGTGAGCCCCTGCGCTTCGTGCCCACCGCCAACGCCGCCGCCAGCCCCACGCGCTACGAGATCGACCCGCGTGACCTTTTGCGCATCACCCTGGACATCGAGGCGGCGGACGAGGCCATCTGGGGTATCTTCCACTCGCACCCCACCAGCGCGGCGTACCCGTCGGCCACCGACATCCGCCTCGCCTTCTACCCGGAGGCCGTCTACCTCATCGTCTCGCTGATGGATCCGGGGCGCCCGGACCTGCGGGGCTTCCGCATCGTCGACGGCCAGGTGGCGGAGGTCGGCCTGGAGCCGTAGGCGTGGCCGCCGGCGGCGCCGCGCGTTTGGCCAGCAGGGCCAGGGTTCCGTCACCGTGGGCTGCGTCGCGGCCTGTGATGCCGTTGTCCATGATCGGCCGCTCCAAAGAGCTGTGAAGGGGCAGCGGCGCAGCAGATCCAAGCCGTTATCGGCTGACGACCCTGACGAGGCTGCTCTGCCCCGGTGCAAACCGCCCGGGGCAGAGCAGCACCCTTGCACCATTCGGCGGGCGATGCCGTCACAATCGCTGGCACTCGGCATAATCCACGGCCCTGCCCCTAAGTCGTTTGTGGCGGCTTTCACAAGTCTATCGAACGATTCTGCCCCGTCGTCGGGCTGCAGGATCCCCAGCTAAGAGCGTGGCCCCGCACTCGCTTTCACCCCGGACGGGGCAGCGGAACCACGGTCACGGCGACGGCGACCGCCGTCGCCACCGACGTTGTGTCGGACCAGCCACCGTCCCGGAGGTGCCAGCCGAGCCATGGTTACGGCGACGACTACGGCTGTCGCCACCAACCCTGTGTGGGGGACCAGCCACCGTCCCGGAGGTGCCAGCGGAACCACGGTCACGGCGACGGCGATGGCCGTCGCCACCGGTGCATCGTGTGCATTCCGTGGCGGCGTTGGGAACCCTGAGGGGGCGCAGGCCGCGGGTTGGGACCTGCGGGGGGAGGATGTGGCCGTCCCCGGCGCGAACCGTTCGGGCGGCGAATCGAGCCGGTGGACTGTGAAGGGGAGAGCCGTGGCGGATATCGAGCGGACCCTGGTTCTGGTCAAGCCGGACGGCGTGCAGCGCGGGCTGGTCGGCGAGGTGATCCGGCGCATCGAGGCAAAGGGGCTGCGCCTTGCGGGCTGCCGCGTGCTGCGGATGAGCCCCGAGCTGGCGCGCCAGCACTACGCGCCGCACGAGGGCAAGCCGTTCTTCCCCGGCCTCGTCGGCTTCATCACGTCCGGGCCGATCGTGGCCATGGCGTGGGAGGGGGCGGGAGCCATCGGCGCCGTCCGCGCCCTCATGGGGGCGACCGACCCGCAAAAGGCGGCCCCGGGCACGTTGCGAGGCGACCTGGCGCTTGACATCGGTCAGAACCTGGTACACGGTTCGGACGGGCCCGAGAGCGCCGCGCGCGAGCTCAGCCTCTTCTTCGCGCCCGGCGACCTGGTTGCCTACGAGCGCGCCATCGACCCGTGGATCGTCGCACCCTGAGGCGGGGCGCGGCGGCGGGCGATGGGAAAGGGGGCTGCGCCCGTGGCCGAGGAGGGTGAGCGCAGCGTCGAGGAGATCGAGCGGCTGCTGCGCCACGTGGCGAACATCGTGCGCCAGCGCGGCCGGGAGATCCTGAGCCAGTTCGACATCACGCCGCCACAGTTCAACGCGCTGCAGGCCCTCATCCGCAACCAGGCGATGACCATGGGCGAGCTCTGCCAGGAGCTGTTCCTGGCCTCGAGCACGGTCACCGACCTGATCGACCGGATGGAGAAGAACGACCTCGTGCAGCGCGTGCGCGACGAGGACGACCGGCGCGTGGTGCGGCTGCAGGTCAAGGACAAGGGGCGCAAGGTCCTCGAGGAGGTCATGCGGGCGCGGCGCGCCTACCTGGCCACCGTGCTGTCCGCCCTCAGCGTGCCGGAGTGCATCCGCCTGCGCGACTCGCTGAAGCAGATCCATGAGCTGATGGTCGTCGAGGTCGGCCGGTAATGGACCTGGCCATCATCGGCGGCACCGGGCTCTACGACCCGGGGGTGCTGGATGAGCCGCGCGCGCTGGTCGCCTCGACGCCGTACGGCACGGCCAGCCTCTTCGTGGGACGGCGCGGGGAGCACGAGGTCGCCTTCCTGGCGCGGCACGGCACGGACCACGGCGTCCCGCCCCACCGCGTGAACTACCGGGCCAACATCTGGGCGCTGCGTCAGATCGGGGTGCGGCGCATCGTTGCGACGGCAGCCGTCGGCTCGCTGCGGCAGGCCCTGCCGCCGGGGCACGTGGTGCTGGTGGACCAGTTCCTCGACTTCACGCGCGGGCGGCCGTCGACCTTCTTCGACGGGCCGGTGCAGCACACCGACATGACCGAGCCTTACTGCCCCGGCCTGCGGGGGCTGCTGGCGCAGGCGGCCGAGCGGGCCGGGGTGCCGGTCACCCTCGGCGGCACGTACGTCTGCACGGAGGGGCCGCGCTTCGAGACGCCGGCCGAGATCCGCATGTTCGCGGCCATGGGCGGCGATGTCGTCGGCATGACGGGCGTACCCGAGGTCGTGCTGGCCCGCGAGGCGGGCCTGCACTACGCCGCCATCGCCATCGTGACGAACTACGCGGCGGGGATCTCGCCGAGCCCCCTCACCCATGAGGAGGTTGTCGGCGTCATGAGCAAGAACGCCGACGCCCTGCGCGCGATGTGCCTGGATGTCGCCGGGCGGCTGAGCGAGGCCGGCCCGTGCGGCTGCGAGGGCGGCGCCAAGGGGTAGGGGTGGGCCCGGGTGCGGCCGGCCCCCGATCGGAGCAGCCAGAGCACGCCGTGGGGGCCGGGCGCCCGCGCGGCGACTGACGTTAAGGTGGGAGAGCATGCGCGCCAAGCTGCCGCCATCCCGCATCGAGAACCCGCGCCTGGCCCCGTCCGGCACCCTGAAGATCGCCTGGGCCGACCGGCACATGCCGGTCCTGCGCCGCGCGGCGGACGGCATCGCCGAGCGCGGGTCGCTCCGGGGGCTCCGCGTAGGCATCTCCGTCCACCTCGAGGCCAAGACGGCCTGCCTGGCCCTGGCCCTGCAGCGGGCGGGGGCGGAGGTGGCCGTCACCGGCAGCAACCCCCTGTCGACGCAGGATGACGTCTGCGCCGGCCTGGCCGAGGCCGGGCCCGGGGTCTACGCCTGGCACAACCCCATGCCGGAGGACTACCAGGACTGCCTGCGCACCGTGGTGGCCACCCAGCCCGACGTCATGCTGGACGACGGGGGCGATCTGTCGGTGATCGCCCACAACGACTTTCCCGAGACCGTGGCCAACCTGCGAGGCGGCACGGAGGAGACGACGACCGGCATCCACCGTCTCAAGGCCATGGCCGCCGAGGGCCTCCTCGGCTACCCAATGGTTGCGGGCAACGACGCGCGGATGAAGTACCTCTTCGATAACCAGCACGGCATCGGGCAGGCCTCGCTGGACGGGATCATGCGCACCACCAACCTGCTGCTGGCGGGCAAACAGATCGCCATCTTCGGCTATGGCTGGGGCGGGCGCGGCCTGGCGCGCCGCGCGCACGGCCTCGGCGCCCGCGTCATCGTCTGCGAGGTCGACCCCGTCAAGGCGACGGAGGCGCTGCTCGACGGCTGCGAGGTCATGCCGGCCATGGAGGCCGCGGCCAGGGCCGACGTCTTCATCACCTGCACCGGCTGCGCCGGCGTGCTGAGCCGCGAGCACTTCCTGGTGATGAAGGACGGCGCCCTGCTCTCCAACACGGGCCACTTCGACGTCGAGGTCGACGTCGCCGGCCTGCGGGAGCTGGCCCGCCAGCGGAGGCCCGCCCGGGCCAATGTGGAAGAATATGTGCTGCC
Source organism: Bacillota bacterium (assembly GCA_021792015.1). Classification (GTDB taxonomy): domain Bacteria; phylum Bacillota; class Sulfobacillia; order RBS10-35; family JAJYVM01; genus JAJYVM01. The sequence goes on from JAJYVM010000132.1 coordinate 5,948, forward strand.
GAACGGGCGCAGCGTCTTCCTGATCGCCGAGGGGCGCCTGGTGAACCTGGCCGCCGCGGACGGCCACCCCGTGGAGATCATGGACACCACCTTCGCGCTGCAGGCCCTGGCCCTGGAGTACGTCGCCGTCCACGGCCACGAGCTGCCGCACGACGTGGTGCCGGTCCCGGCCGACCTTGACGAGGCCGTGGCGCGGGTGCGGCTGGAGGCCCTGGGCGTCAGGATCGACAGCCTGACCCCCGAGCAGGTGCGCTACCTGCGGTCGTGGCAGCCCTGATGCGGCGAGCGGCGGCGGGCGCGGGCCGGCGCCACCCCCCGGCTCCGCATGGGGCAGCGGCTGCGGGCGCAGGTCGCCGAACGGTCTGGTACCTGGGCGGGCGTGCGGTGCGCCGGCCGGGAGGCGGAGGCGGCGCATGATCGCCATCGAGGGCGCGTACGTGCTCACCATGGGCGGCCCCGACATCCCCGCCGGGACGGTGCTCGTCGGCGACGACGGGGCCATCGCGGCCGTGGGCGCGCACGGCGAGGTCGCCATCCCGCCCGGCGCCACCACGGTCAACGCCGCCGGCCACGCGCTGCTGCCCGGCCTGGTCAACTGCCACAACCACGCGGCCATGGCCCTGCTGCGCGGCTACGGGGCCGACCTGCCGCTGCAGCGCTGGCTGGAGGAAGCCATCTTCCCCGCCGAGGCGCGCCTGCGCGCCGACGACGTCTACTGGGGGAGCCTGGCCGCCGTCGCCGAGATGCTGCGCGGCGGCACCACCTGCTTCGCCGACATGTACTTCTTCGAGGACGAGGCGGCCCGCGCCGTGGACGAGGCCGGCATGCGCGCCGTGCTCAGCCGCGGGCTGGTGGGTCTGGACCCCCAGGCCGCTGCCAAGCTGGCCGAGGCCGAGGACTTCTGCCGCCGCTTCCAGGGCGCCGCCGGGGGCCGGGTCACCACCATGATGGCGCCCCACGCCGAGTACACCTGCCCCGAGCCCTACCTGCTGGAGATCGACGCCGCCGCCCGCCGCCTCGGCCGGCCCCTGCACATCCACCTGGCCGAGACGGCCGCCGAGGTGCAGGACTGCCGCGACCGCCACGGGGGGCGGAGCCCCGTGCGCTACCTCCATGACCTGGGGCTGCTGCGCCCCGGCACGCTCACCGCCCACTGCGTGCACGTCGACGCCGACGACATCGCCCTGCTGGCCGCCTCCGGCGCCGCCATCTCGCATAACCCCGCCAGCAACTGCAAGCTGGGCTCGGGCATCGCCCCCGTCGCGCGGCTGCAGGCCGCCGGCGCCCGCATCGGCCTCGGCACCGACGGCCCCGGCAGCACGGACTCCCTCAGCATGTGGGAGACCATGCGCCTGGCCGGCTGGCTGGCCAAGGCCGGCGCCCAGGACGCGGCCGCCCTGCCGGCCCGCACGCTGCTGCACTGGGCCACCCGCGACGGCGCCGCCGCCCTCGGCCTGGGCGCGGTCTGCGGCCGCATCGCGCCGGGCCTGCGCGCCGACCTCTGCCTGGTGGACCTGCGCGCGCCGCACCTGCAGCCGTGCGCCGACGTGCCGGCGGCGCTGGTGTACGCGGCGACGGCCGCCGACGTGGCGAAGGTGTGGGTGGACGGAACCCTGGTGGTGGACGCGGGCGCGACGACCCGCATCGACGCGGGCCGCGCCCTGGCGGAGGCAGCGGTGCGGATGAACCGGCTGATCGCGCCATGACCCAACCGCTTGGTCGTGCAGGCGCGGCGTACGCCGCGCCCATCGTGTGGTTCCGATGAGCCTGCGCGGCCCGTTCAGCTCACGCGCGTGCATCGTCTGCGGCCGCGAGAACGAGGCCGGGCTGCGCCTGTCCTACTGGGCGGGGGATCGCGCCTCGCGCGCCGACTGGGTCGTCGATGCGCGCTACTGCGGCATCCCTGGCTACCTGCACGGCGGGCTGATCCTCGCCCTGCTGGACGATGCCATGTGGTACGCGGCGTACGGCGAGGGTGCCTTCACCATGACCGCCGAGGCCACCGTGCGGTACAGGGCGCCCGTGCGCGCGGGGCAGGCGGTGCAGGCGCTGGGGCGGGTGGAGGGGCGGACCGGCCGGCTCTGGCGGCTGGCGGCCGAGCTGCGCGCCGCCGAGGGCGGGGCCGTGCTCGCCACCGCCGCCGGCAAGTTCCTGGAGGTGGAGCCGGCCGAGCTGGGAATGCAGGGTGGGCAGTGAAGCCGTTGTCATCGGCGGCCTGATCGTCCTCGGGGGCCTCGTGGTCCTGTGGCACCTCACGTTCTCGGTCGACCCGCGCGTGCACCCGCACCCGTTCGTGCTGCGGTGGGTGGAGCCGCGTTGGGAGCGCTGGGAGGATCTCGACTGGGATGCCAAGATGCGCATCTTCCACCGGCGCCAGGTCGTCAACTGGGTCTTCGTCATCCTCGTCGTCGGGCTATTGGTCTACCTCTTCTCCCTGGCCCTGCGGTCTGTCCCGCCGCAGGCGGCCGGCTCGGCGGCGGTCGCCGCCGCCCCTGCCGCTCCTGCCGCCAAGCTGGCCGTCGACGGCGAGCCGTTCGGGGTGGCCGTCACGCCGGACGGGAAGTACGCCATTGTCGCCCTCGGCGCCACCGGGGATGTCGCCCTGTACAGCCGGCCGGGTTACAAGCTCGTGGCCAGGGCGCACGTCGGCGGCCAGCCCTGCGGGATCGCGCTCACCGAAGGCGGCAAGGCCGCCCTCGTTGCGGTCTTCGCGCGCCAGGGCGAGCTCGTGGCGCTCAGCGTCCCCGCGCTGAAGGTCCTCGCGCGCGTGGCCGCCGGTGCCTACCCCATCGAGGTGGCCGTGACGCCCGACGGGCGCCAGGCGTTTGTGAGCGACGAATACCACGCCGCGGTGGCCGTGGTGGACCTGCCGGCAGCGGGGCAGACCTGGCCCGCTGGTTCGGCGGACTCCATCCCGGTGGATCTGGGCCCCGTGGGGCTCGCCGTCTCCCCGAACGGCAAGCGGCTCTATGTGACGTGTGAGGAAGGGACGCTGCTGGCCATCGACACCGCCACGGATCGGGTCGTCGAGCGGAGGTGGGTCGGCTCGCAGGCCGTGCGGGTCGTGCTCGGCGACGCCGGCCGCGTGGCCTGGGTGACGGTGCGCGCCGAGAACGAGCTCAAGGCGTTCAACGCGCAGACACTGGCGCCGCTGGGGC
>JAJYVM010000133.1 GCA_021792015.1 Bacillota bacterium
TCGTGGGTCGCGTGTTCGCGGGCGTGGCCTGGCTGGATCGCCTTTGTGCCCTGCACGAGCTGTGGCCGCCTCCCCTCGCGCTCGAGGTCCTGGCCTATACGCCCGTGGAATGGCGCCGGCGGCTTCCGACCAGCGGGGTGCTGCAGGATGCTCTGCGGGACGGCATCCGCATCGAGCCGGAAGAGCCGCGGCGAGCAGGCCCGTGCACCCGGCGGGAAGGCTAGGGCGGCGGCGTAAAAGGCCGTGTCATTTGGCCACTCGTCTACGGGTTGTGGGCCGAACTGTCTGCCGACCACAGCCGCTTGTGGATGACGCCTGCCGCCAGCGCCACTTGCAGCGATCCCCTAGGCCGACTCCGACCGGCGGTCGGCGGCCCGCATGGTCGCCCGCGCGTTGCGCGCCTTCGGGTCGAGGGCGTCGCGCAGGCCGTCGCCGATCAGGTTGAGCCCGAACACGGCGATGAAGATGGCCAGGCCGGGGAACACAGCGTCCCACGGGGCCAGGGTGAGGTAGTTCTGGGCGCTGGACAGCATCCCGCCCCAGCTCGGGGTCGGCGGCTGCACGCCGAGGCCGAGAAAGCTCAGGGCGGCCTCGGCCAGGATCGCGGAGGCCATCGTCAGCGAGACCTGCACGATGATGGGCCCGAGCGCGTTGGGCAGGACGTCGCGCATGATGGATCGGGGCCATGACGCGCCCGATGCCCGCGAGGCCTCCACGTATTCCAGCGGCACGACCTGGATGACGGCGGCACGCGCGATGCGCGCGAACACGGGGATGTTGACGATGCCGATGGCGATCATCACGTTGTTGAGAGATGCGCCCAGCGTGGCCATGATGGCGATGGCGAGCAGGATGGCCGGGAAGGCCAGCAGCACGTCCATGATGCGCATGATGACGTTGTCGGTGATGGAGCCGGACCTGTAGCCCGCGATCACGCCGAAGAAGACGCCCACGATCGTGGCGATGCCCGTGGAGATGATCCCGACTTCCAGGGACACCCGCGCCCCGAAGATGATGCGGCTCAGGACGTCGCGGCCGAGGTCGTCGGTGCCCAACGGGTGGTGCAGCGAGGGCGGCAGAAACCGGTGCAGCATGTTGATCTTCAGCGGATCGTAGGGGGAGACCCAGGGCGCGAACACGGCGGCGAAGACCATCACCCCGAGGACGCACAGCCCGAATACACCCATGCGGTTCCGGTGGACGAAGGCGAACCAGAGCGACGACTTGCCCAATGCGCTAGCCCCCGTAGCGGATGCGGGGATCGATGGCCGTGTAGGCCAGATCGACCACCAGGTTGACGATGACGAAGGCAACGCCGATGAGGAGCGTGGCGCCCTGGACGATGGGGTAGTCGCGCGCCTCGATGGCGTTCAGCGTCAGCTGGCCGATGCCCGGCAGGGCGAAGACCTGCTCGATGATGACGACGCCGCCAAGCAGAAAGGCCAGCTGCAGGCCGAGGACGGTGACCGTCGGGATCAGGGCGTTCTTGAGGGCGTGGCGGTAGATGACGATGCGCTCGCCCAGGCCCTTGGCGCGGGCGGTGCGGACGTAGTCCTCCTCGAACGCCTCCATCATGGCGGCGCGCACGAACCGGCTCAGCACGCCGGCGCTGAAGATGCCGACCGAGAAACCCGGCAGGATCATGGACTTGATGTTGGCCCAGAGGCCGTCGTGCAGCGGGGTGAAGCCCGAGGCGGGGAGCCAGCCCAGCACCAGCGAGAACAGCAGGATCAGCAGCAGCCCCAGCCAGATGCTGATGCCGAACAGGGCCGCAGCGCTCACGGCGTAGTCGGTGTTCGTGTACCGGCGCGCGGCGGCGATCACGCCGCTGGGGATCCCGATGACGGCCGCGATGATCAGGGACACGAGCGTGAGCTCCAGGGTGACGGGCAGGGCACTGGCCAGGAGGTGGGCCACCGCCATGTGGTTGCGGTAGCTCACCCCCAGGTTGCCGTGCAGCACGTTGTCCAGCCAGTGCAGGTACTGGATGGGGGCGGGCAGGTCGAGGCCCATGGCGCGGCGCAGGGCGGCCAGCGCGGCCGGGTTGGCCTGAGTGCCCAGGATCGCCGCGGCGGGATCGCCGGGCGTGAGCTGGATCAGGCCGAAGACGGCAAGGGTCACCCCGAGCACGACCGGGATCATCGCCAATAGGCGCCCGACCAGGAAGCGCGTCATGTCCCTAGCTCGACGCCCCGCTCAGCCAGGTGTTGACGAAGTCCATGTTCGTGCGGCCGTTGAGGATCCAGCCGTGCACGTTCTTGGTCGTCGCGGCCAGGGTCTTCTCGTAGTCGATGTTCGTCCACGGTGCCTGCTGCGCGAACAGCTGCTGGACCTGGTCGTAGATCTTGATCTGCTGCTGGAGGTTGCTGGTCTGGCGCCCCTCGTTCAGCAGCTTGTCCATCTGCGGGTTGCTGTAGTTGACGAGGTTCACGCTGCCCTTGGTGATCAGCCAGTTGTACGTCCAGGCGTCCGGCCCCGGGCCGTTCGAGTGCAGCACGATCTCCACGCCGAAGTTCTTCTGCACCACGACCTGCTGGATCCAGGTCGACCACTCGAGCTGGTCGATCTTCGCCTTGACGCCGAGCTGCTGCCAGGCCTGCTGGATGACCTGCGCCATCTGCACTTCCTGCGGGTAGGTCGGGCTGACCTTGATGGTCGTGCTGAAGCCGTGCGGGTAGCCGGCCTTGGCCAGCAGCTGCTTGGCCTTGGTCATGTTGTAGGACAGCACGTTGTCAGCGGACTGGTCGTACCAGGGCGAGCCGGGCAGGATGGGGTCCGAGGTCGCCGTGGCGTAGCCGAACATGATCGTCTTGACGATGAGGGAGCGGTCGATCGCCATCGAGAGGGCCTGGCGGACCAGGGGGTTGTTGAAGGGCGCCTTGGTGTCGTTGAAGCCCAGCGTGTCGCGCACAAAGCCGTTGGCCTGCAGAAGGTTGACCTTGGTGTTCTTGGCCAGCTCCTGCACGCGGTCAAAGGGCACGGAGTTCAGGACGTTGGCGGAGCCGGTCTCGAGATCGACGACGCGGGTCTGGGAGCTGGGGACGAAGTCGAACACGACGGAATTCAGGTACGGGCGGCCCGGCTGCCAGTAGTGCGGGTTCTTGACGAGCGTGATGTGGCCGTTCGGCACCCAAGTCTTCATCATGAAGGGCCCGGTACCGATGGGGGTCTTGGCGAAGTCCACCTTGGGCTCGTTGGGCAGGATCTGCCAGCTCTCGAGCGTCTCCAGGAACGGCGCGAACGGCTTGGCCAGGTTGAACTGGACCGTGTAGGGGCCCAGGGCCTTGACCGAGGTGATGTCGGTCCAGTTGCTCACCTGCGGCGAGGCCTCGGCCTTGCTCTCCATGCGGTTGTATGTGAAGACGACGTCGGCGGAGGTGAAGGGGTGGCCGTCGCTGAACTCGACGCCGTGGCGCAGCTGGAAGGTGTACTGCAGGCCGTTGGGAGAGATGGTCCACGAGGTGGCCAGCATGGGGTGGAAGTTCTGGAGCTTGGGCCCGTACTGGATCAGGCGCTCGTAGATGTTCTCACGGATTTGGTTGCTGACGATCGTGACCGAGATCTGCGGGTCGAGGCTGTCTGGCGCTCCGTCAAGGGCGACCGTCAGGGTGCCGCCCTTCTGGGGCGATGCGGACGTCGAGCTCGACGATGCGCTGCTGGACGACGAGGTGGTCGCGGCCGTGCTGGTCCCGCCCGCCGCCGCCGAGCTGGACGTCGAGGCAGCTCCGCCGCAGGCCGTCGCCAGCAGGCCCACTGCGGCGACGAGGCCGATCAGGGACGTGGCGCGCCGACGCTGCTTCATATGGTCCTCCTCTGTGCCCGCCGGTCGGGCGCATTTGTCAGGAGGATTCGACTCTGCGGAAGCGATCCCTTTGCGGGGACCGGCCTCGGCTTGCGGACCGCGATGCCCGTGGCTGTTGACGGCCGCTTCCGGGCAAAGGCACGCGGTGCCGGTTACGCCTCCCCGGAGATGTCGGTGAAGACCCGCTCACGCCGCGCATTGGTTCCAAAGCGCGCGACGGCGGCCGGGTCGAGGGCGACGCCCCAGCCGCTGGTGCCGAGATCGGCCTCCGCATGGCCGCGGACGAACCGGAACGGCTGGGTGACGATGTCACCCTCCAGCAGCGGGTAGTGGGTGTCGTTGGCGAACGGGAAGTTCGGCTGGCCGCCAAGAAAGGCCGTGCTGGCCGCCATCCCGAGGCCGCTCTCGCCCCAGGTGCCCAGGCAGCAGGCGATGCCGGCCTGCGCCGCCACGCGGGCGATGTGGCCGGCCTCGAAGAGCCCGCCCGCCTCCGGCGTGTACACGACGAAGATGTCGCACGCCCGCGCCTCGATCAGCCGCAGGGCATCACCCAGGGTCCGCACGGACTCGTCGACGGCGATGGGGATGCCGCAGGCGGCCCGCAGCTCGCGGAGGCCCGCCAGATTCTCGTCGTGGACCGGCTGCTCGACGTAGAGGAGGTCGAAGCGCCCAAGGGCTTGCATGGCGCGGCGGGCAAGGGGCGGGTCCCAGCCCATGTTGGCGTCGACCTTCAGGCCGACCGCGGGCCCCACCGCGGCGCGGATAGCGCGCAGCCTGCGCACGTCGAGGTCGAGGTCGCGACCCACCTTGATCTTCAGCTCATCGAAGCCCTGCGCCACGTACGCGCGGGCCTGGGCGGCGTTGGCGTCGGGGCCATCGATGAAGAGGTAGCCGGAGAACCGGATGCGCGGCGCGCGAGGCGCGCCGACCAAATGCGCCGCCGGGATGCCGGCCCGCCGCGCCGTGAGGTCGAGTAGGGCCATCTCCAGGCCCGCGATGGCGTGGTTGCCCACGCGCGGCCAATGACAGCTGTATGCCCGCAGGTCATTCAGGGTCTGCCGCCAAGCGTCGATCTCGGTGCCGCGCAGCAGGTCGGCGAACTCCTGGGCAAGCGCCGCCTCGATCAGGGGGATGGACGGGCCGGCCGCCTCGCCGGTGCCCGTGGCGCCGTCGGTGTCCTCGACCTCGACCAGGAGCAGGGGGATGCCGCCGCGCGTGCCGCCTGACCACACCGCCGGGTGGCGAAGCGGAATGGTGACGCGGCGGCAGCGGACCTCGGCCAGCTTCGGCAAGCGCCTCAACCCCTCGGGGCGGACGCCTTGGCCGTCGCCGCGCCGGGCTCCTGCCAGGGAGGCTCCGGGGGTCGGTGCGGGTGGGCGGACGCAGCCGCTCGGCGCCGGCAGGGAGTGCGCCAGGGTCGAGCGCACGGGCGCCCCCGTTCCCGCTGAACCTGCTGATCGAACGGGGCCTGCGGCTCTCGGGCCACGGCGGAAGACATGGGACGCGAGACCTTCACCCCCGCAGAGGTCGCCCGTGGCCGCGTTGGGCGCCGGTGCATCGGCGTGGCGGCATCCGCCGCCGGCGGGCGGGGGATCTGCCGGAGTCGCCGAGACGGCGTGCCGCGCGAGGGGGCCGGTGCGGCGTGCAGCCGGACAGGCCGCGACGGGACCGCGGCATGCGCGCCGGCGGGGCAAGCGGTGTGGCGCCGTGCACATGGGGCGGCAGGGACGTGGATGCGGTGCCCTGAAAGCGTGCCGGCGGTGATGCCTCACGACCGGACCCGGCATCTGCTGCAGTGTTGGTGTCAGTGTTGGTGCCGATGTCGGCGCCAATGTCGGTGTCGAGCTGGGCGCTCCATGATCGGGCGGCGGCGGCAGCGGCGGGTTGAGGGCGGACCGGGCCGCAGGCGGTGGCGGGCGCGCGGCGCCTGGCGGGTCTGGCTGACGCTGGGCGTCGCGCTGGTGGCGGTGCTGGGCAGTGGCCGCTGGAATCCCATGCGGGACGGGATCGTGCGCGGCAGCCGGCACGCCCTGGCCACCATCCGCTTCAATCCCCGCCTGTGGCACTTCGGGGCGGCTTGGGCGCGCACAGCCGACGTCCGGGTGGCGCTTTCGGATCGCGACGGCGATCTGACCCCCGACCGGCCGATCTCCGCCGATCGCGTGGTGCATGTGCAGGTCGTCCTGGACGGTGCGAGCTGGCTTTCGTGGTGGCCGGGCGACATCGACCAGCTGCAGGCTGTCGTGCGCACGCCGGTCGCCCCCAGCCTGGCGGAGCCCGTGGAAGCGGTGCTTGCGGGGCAGCCCGTCACGATTCGCCTGTCGCGCGCCGCGACGGCGGTCCGCGGCACGTCGCTGTCCGGCAGCCGGACCCTGACCCTCGGGCCGGTCAGGTCCGGCGCGGTCCTCACGTGGGGGCGGACGCGCCCCGGCGTGGCCGGGGCGGGACGTGTCGACCTCGACATCGAGTCGAGGCCATGGCTGGCGAGCTCGCACGAGGCCCTGTGTTGGGTCGCGATCCCGCAGCACACGATTGTGGGCCTGCAGGAGATGCTGGCCGACCTGGACTACCTGCCCGTCGGGTGGAGCGCGGTTCGCGCCTGCCAGGCAGGAAAGGATCGGGACACGGGGGCCGCGGGCTTTTACTGGCGGTGGCCTGACACGCCGACGGGGATCCGCTCGGCCTGGAGCCCCGGCGCGTACACCGTCGCCACGCAGGGCGCCGTGATCCAATTCGAGCGGGTGCACGGGCTGAAGATCAGCTGGCTCCCGAGTCGGGGCTTCTGGCACGCCCTGGCGTCGGCGTGGCGGGCCGGGCAGCGCGACCCTGACCCGTACACCTACGTGCGCGTCACGGAGCGCCTCCCTGAGACATTGCGGCTGTGGCGCAACGGACGCACCATCCTGACGAGCCTCGCCAACACCGGGAAGGCCCCCACCGTGACCAGGATCGGGACGTTTCCCGTCGACCTGCGGCGCACGCACCAGGTCATGACGGGAATCGGGCCCTCCGGGAAGCCCTATCGCTACCCGGACGTGCGCTGGATCAGCTACTTCAAGGGCAGCGAAGCGATCCATGCCTTCCCGCGGGCGGCGTACGGCTTCCCGCAGAGTGCCGGCTGCGTGGAGCTGCCGACGGCGACGGCGGACCGCGTGTGGCACGACCTGCACTACGGCACGTTGGTCGCGGTCGAGTCAGCGGGAACACGGTCGGCCTGACCCTCGGTGGGTGCCGCCCTCTCCCGGCCGGTGCGCGACGCTCGGGCCCGCCGGCCAGTGGCCTCGGGGCGGCGGCCGCCGGGGCACGGCGGGCGGAGTGGGTGAGGATCGGACGCGTGCCGCCCCGCTGTCCATGGCGAGGCGCCTGGGGCGGGATGGCATCTGGCGCCATCCGCCTTGCCGGGCAGGTGTCGGGCGCGCCCGCGCACGATGCGCCACATCTCGCCGACGTGCAGTGGCCACCCCCCTCCTGAGGCGGCCTGGCCGTGACCCCTGCGGCGCCTGCCATGCCCGGCACCGCCGCACCCTCCTGGGCCCGGCGTCCGCCACGCTCCGGCAGGCCAGCCCGCGCATGGGCGGGCCGCGGGCGGAACCCTTTCGGCGCATTCGACATACCATGCGGCACTGTTGCCGCGCGGCGGGGCGCGGTGTGGCCGGAGGCCCGGGACTGGGGGCAGGGCTCGGGGACGAGGAAGGGGTTGGCGAGGCGATGGGGACAGCGTGGCTTCTGCTGCTGGCCCTGGCGGCGCTCCGCGGACTTGGCTGGCTTCACGGCTACCTGGCCAGCGGCTCCGCCTTTCCGCAGCCGCTCGGCGCTGACGAGGAGCGCGCCACGATCGCGCTCATGCGCGCGGGCGACCCGGATGCGCGCAATCGGCTGATCGAACATAACCTGCGGCTCGTGGTCCACATCGTAAAGAAGTTCGAGGGCAGCGGGGAGGATCCGGAGGATCTCATCTCCATCGGGACGGTCGGCCTGATCAAGGGGGTCGAGACCTTCGACCCCGGCAAGGGCACGCGCCTGGCCACCTACGCGGCGCGATGCATCGAGAACGAGGTGCTGATGCACCTGCGGTCGGGCAAGAAGATCCGCAACGAGGTCTTCCTGCAGGAGCCGATCGGCTCGGACCGCGAGGGCAACGAGATCACGCTGGTGGGCGCCCCTTAGGCACCGTGGCGGGGTGCCAGGAACCGGCGGACGGCGGGAGAATGGGTGGGCGGGGGGCAGGGAGAGGCGACATGCAGGTCACCATCATCGGCGCCGGCGCGATTGGCGGGGTCACGGGCGCGGGACTGCAGCGGGCGGGGCACGAGGTGACCCTGGTGGACAGCGAGCGGGCGCATGTGGAGGCGATCAACCGCGCCGGCCTCCGCATCTCCGGCGCCCACGGGGATTCCGTGGTCCGGCTCCGGGCCATCACGCCCGACCAGTTGGCTGCAGAGCCGCCGCTCCGGTTCGTCTGCCTGGCCGTGAAGGCGCACCACACCGAGGCGGCGCTCGAGCCCGTGGTCCCGCGCCTGGCGGCGGACGGGTTCGTGGTGTCGCTGCAGAACGGCTTCAACGAGGAAGTGATCGCCGAGCGGGTGGGGGCCGAACGGACCGTCGGCTGCTTCCTGCATTTCGGCGCCGACTACCAGGAGCCCGGCCACATTCTGCTCGCCTACGACTATCCGTTCTTTATCGGCGAGATGGACGGGTACTACCGGCCGCGGCTGAGCGAGATCAAGGGCGTGCTCGACGCCGCGATGCCGACCGTGATCACCAACAACGTGTGGGGCTACTTCTGGGGGAAGATGGGCTACGCCGCCCTTGCCTTCGGCATCGCCCTCAGCGACCAGCCGTCGCACGAGGTGCTCGCGCACCCCGAGCTGCGGCCGGCCCTGCGGGCGGCGGTGCGGGAGGTCGCATCCGTCGGCCGGGCCGAGGGGCGGTTCATCGAGATGATCGGCGACATGGACACGGGCATCTTCCTGGACGACAGCCCCGCCGGCCTGGCGCGGATCGACCGCTACTGGGACGAGTCCGTGGCGCGGGGGCGCCGGTCCAACAGCCTGAAGGTGTTCACGGGTATCCAGCGCGACCTGATGGTGAGAAAGCGCAAGACCGAGGTCGACCCGCACATGGGCGCCGTCATGGCCCACGCCCGCCGCGCCGGGGTGGCGACCCCGGTCATCGCGCAGATCGTGGACATGATCCACGAGATCGAGGCCGGCCGGCGGACGCTGTCGTTGGACAACATCCGCGAGCTCAACGATCGCTGCGCACCCCACCTGAAGGCGGGGGCCGGGTAGGGCGG